>CAMAQU010000126.1 GCA_945860425.1 Sphingomonas paucimobilis | reverse complement strand
CATGGTTCATGCCCATTTCAAACACACCAAAGCGGGTTTGCGCCGGCATGCGGCCAAGGCTCAGCGGGACGCCTGTATGGTTGTTATAGCTTTTGACGGACCGATGAACCGGCCCCTTATTCGCGCGCGCCAGGGCAGCGGCCAGCGCTTCTTTCGTGCTCGTCTTTCCAACCGATCCCGTGACGCCTGCAATGCGCGCAGATGTTCTCAAGCGCGCAGCAACCCCCAAGGCATTGAGCGCCGCCGTCGTATCCTTGACCAAGATATGCGGATGATCAATCGGGGTGGAGACAATCGCGCCAGCCGCCCCTTGCGCAAAAGCGCTGTCGACGAACCGATGACCGTCCGTCATTTCCCCTTTAAGCGCGATGAACAGATCGCCGGGGCCAACCTCACGGCTGTCAAAGGCAAGACCTGTTCCGGCAAAATCGCCGCTTGCCTGTCCACCCGTTGCAAGCGCCAGTTCGGCCGCCGTCCAAAGCGCACTCATGCTGCACACTCCCGCGAAACGGCGACATCATCAAAGGGCAAAATACGGTCGCCCACAATTTGCCCCTGTTCATGCCCCTTACCAGCCAGCAGAACAATGTCGTCTGGCCCGGCTTCCGAAATGGCGGCGGCAATCGCCTCGCGCCGTCCGCCAATATCCCGCGCGCCCGGCGCAGCGGCCAATATGGCCGCGCGAATGGTGGCGGGGTCTTCCGAGCGCGGATTATCATCGGTGACGATCACATAATCGGCCAACTGCGCCGCAATGGCCCCCATTTCCGGTCGCTTGCCCGTATCTCGATCCCCGCCCGCGCCGAACACCAGGATCAGGCGGCCCTTGCAGTGCGGACGAAGCGCCTCAATTGCGGCTTCCAGCGCATCGGGCGTATGCGCATAATCAACGTAAACGGGGGCGCCAGATTGTGTAATGACCGCACGTTCCAGCCGCCCGCGCACAGGCTGAAGGCGGGACAAATTGCCCAATGTTGTTGAGACATCGCCGCCCGTTGCGATCACCAACCCTGCTGCAACAAGGGCATTGGCCGCCTGATAAGCGCCGATCAACGGCAGGCTAATCTTATGCGTCTTGCCTTCGGCCTCAATGATCAGCTGTTGGCCAAGCTGGCCTGGACTGCGCTCGGCAAGGCGCAGCGTTGATCCGCGCTCGCCAACCGTCAGCAGGGCAAGGCCGCGTTCACGCGCAAGATCAATCACCCGTGCGGAATATTCCCCCGCATCCGCCCAGACGACCACCGCACCATCGCTGTCCACCACTTCAGAGAACAGGCGCATTTTGGCCGTGAAGTAATTTGCCATGTCGCCATGGTAATCTAGGTGGTCTCGGCTCAAATTGGTGAAAGCTGCCGCGCGCACAGGCAGGCCCTCTGTCCGGCACTGATGCAAGCCATGGCTGGACGCTTCAAAAGCGACATGGCTCACGCCTTCGCGATTGAGGCCCGCCATGTTGGAGAGGAAAGTGACAATATCCGGAGTTGTAAGACCCGTGACCACACGATCATCGCCGGTGGTGACACCCAATGTTCCGATGGATGCAGCAGGATGGCCTGTCATGCGCCAGAGCTGGCGCGTCATTTCGACAGTGGAGGTCTTGCCATTTGTTCCGGTCACCGCGACGCAGATATCGGGGAATGGCTGGAAAAACTTTGCCGCCAATAGCGCAAAGCTGCGGCGTGGTTCATCGTTGGAAATGTGGACAGCGCCCTCAACCCGAACGCCCGGTCGGGCCACGACGGCAACGGCTCCTGCGGCAATCGCGGCCTCGATGAAATCTTCTCCATTCACCTTCGCGCCCTCAAAGGCCCCAAAGATCGTGCCGGGGGCAACTTTGCGATGGTCGATTGCAAAGCCTGTGACAGGCGTCTGGTCATCCGTGCCGAGGAGGCTGCCGAGTTTCATTCCGCCCTCTCTTTTTCTTTCCAGATCAACGTGCGCAGATCATCAAGCTGCATATCTTTGGACGGGTCTGGGAAGACGCCGAGCATGGGGCCAGTCCGGGAAATCACATTGGCAACGACGGGGGCTGCCGTCCAAGCAGCCGTTGTAAAACCAAAGGTATCGGCTGTGCCCTTGGGTGCATCGAGCATGGCAACAACAACATAACGCGGCGCATCCATGGGAAACACAGCGGCAAAGGTCGACACATTGACATGGCGGGAATATCCGCCCGCACCCGGCTTTTCCGCCGTGCCGGTCTTGCCGCCGACGCGCATGCCCGCAACTTCTGCCCGCTTGCCAGTGCCGTCTGTCACGATCAGGCGCAGCAGCTTTCGGCTCATCTCGCTGGCATAAGCCGATAGCACGCGGCGGCCCTTAGGTGCCTTATCTGGGGCAGTCTTCATCAATGTCGCTGGCCGCCAAAATCCACCGTTCACCAAAGCGGCATAGGCCGTTGCCAATTGCAGCGGCGTAATGGCGATGCCATGGCCATAGGCCGTCGTCATGACCGTAGTTCTACCCCAATATCCGGGAACAAGCGTCCGCCCCTTTTCCCGCAGCTCGATATAGGGTGGCTCATAAAAACCCATGCGCCGAAACAAAGCTTCCATGCGCTGTTGGCCCATTTCATCGGCAAGGCGGGCGGTCACAATGTTGGACGAATGCACCAGCGTTTCGGGCACGTTCATCCAGCGATTGAGCGGGTGATCATCCTTAATCGTGAACTTGCCAACCTTCAGGGGCGCGGTGGCATCATAGCGTTTGGACATAGATGTCACGACACCTGCATCTATTGCTCCTGCAATGGCGATCGGCTTAAATGTCGATCCGAGTTCATAAACGCTCTGCGTCACGTTGTTGCGCAAGGATTCCGGATTTGCCTGGCTGATTTTATTAGGATTAAACACCGGCAAGGACACCATCGCCAGCAATTCCCCTGTGTGCACATCAAGCACAAGGCCAGTCGCCCCCAGCGCCTGATGCTTGACCACGGCATTGGACAATTCAGATTCCATCGCGGCCTGAACCCGCTTGTCGATGGACAGAACAGCAGGCTGTTTGCGCCCTGCCTTATCCGTCAATTGGGCATCCAGCACCCGCTCCATACCCATCACGCCCTTGCCATCCATATCGGTATAGCCGAGCACGTGCGCCGCCAGCGTCAATTGCGGATAGAGACGTTCAGGCTCCCGCGAAAAGGCCATGGCGGGTTCCCCCAGCGCATTCACCTTGGCGACAAGCTCCGGCATAGCGCGGCGGCGCAAATAGGTGAAGGTCATGCCTGACTTCAAAAGCTGCAGATACTGGGCTTCTGTTCGCTCGGCCATCAGCGCTGCAAGCTTGGGCGCAAGATCGGCTGGGCGATTCAGCAGGCGGTCAGGATGGACGCCAATTGACCAGGCATCCATTGTGCGCGCCAGAACTTCGCCATTGCGGTCCACAATATCGGCGCGCGGCGGCAAAAGGGCGTCCGGCCCCAAACGTCCATTGGCCCCATCTGAAAAAACCGTCAGCCACAAAAGCCGAAGCGCGATGACACAGGCCACCGCGCCAAAAAGAAGCATCAGAACCATCAGCCGTTGATGGGCAATCGCGAGCGACTGTTCCTTAAGTTTGGCGTAACGCGTTCTGTCCGTCCGGGCGACGAGCGTTGTCACGGAGCCGTTTTGCCCTTTCCAGCTCCCGTCCGGCTCTCGCTTTCAGCGCGCACCAGAATTTCGTTGAACGTCCGCTTGTCCACCAAAGCGCGGTCAAGCATCGCAAAGCGCTGGGCCTTGGCCGCCGTTGCCTTGTTGGATGTTGTCTTGCTGGCCGTCGCCTGCGGCTTGCTGCTCACAGCCTTGCTGGTCGAGGCGGGAGCAGACGCAGCGGGGGCAGATGCCATTGCAATTTTCTGTTCCGCCGGCGGCGCCGGAGCGGTTGCTGGACGGGTGGCAGCCGCAACCATAACGGGTGGCGGTGTAAAGCCATCCGCGGGCAGCGTGCCACCATCAATCGACTTCAGCGCCGATTCTGTTGCCCGGAATTGACCCGCCTTGGGCGCAGACAATGCAAGTGCCTCGACATTCCAGCGCTCAAGTTGCCGCAAAGAAGCCCGCGTGCCCATTTCGGTCTGCAATTGCCGAATATCGCGCTGCGTCATGGCGATCTGCTGATCCAAATCTTCCATGCGCGTGCGCTCTGACGCGACGCCGAGCGAGACGGTGTAAAGGGCAGTCGCGGCGAAAGCACACCCGACGACCCAAACAACGGGACGAAATTTGTGAGCGATCATGCAGCACCTCTTATGTCTGAAGGGCGGGATTGGGCAGTTGTGCGGCGCGCGACACGCAATGTTGCTGATCGCGCGCGAGGATTATGGGTGAGTTCACGTTCGGATGGCCGAACCGCTTTGGCCACAGCTTCAAAGGTCGCCGCCGGGCCTTGGGATGCCACAACCGGAATATGGCGCGATCCGGCTGGATTTTGCCCGCTACGATCCCGCAAGAAGCGCTTCACAATCCGATCTTCAAGGCTGTGAAAGGTCACAACAGCCAGACGACCGCCCGGCTTCAAAACCTTTTCTGCCGCAACAAGACCATCTTCCAGCTCACCCAGTTCACGGTTGATGTGAATGCGGATGGCCTGAAATGTCCGGGTTGCTGGATCGGCCTTCTGCCCCATGCGCCAGCCGCTGGCCTTGCGAACAACTGCCGCAAGCTCGGCCGTGCGCGTCATTGGGCGGGCAGCGACAATGGCGCGCGCAATTCGCCGCGATTTGGGTTCATCGCCATAACGGTAGATGACATCGGCAATCTCAGCCTCGTCGGCCGTATTGACGAAGTCTGCGGCTGTCTCGCCGGATTGCTCCATCCGCATATCAAGCGGACCATCGCTCTGAAATGAGAAACCACGTTCAGCCTGATCAATTTGCATGGAGGAGACGCCGATATCGAGCGTCACCCCATCAACGGGCGCATCGATATGTGCGGCCATGTTGGAGAAGCGATCTTCGACCAGGGTGAGGTCTTGGAGATCGGCATCCCGCCCAGCTGCAATGGCATCAGGATCACGGTCAAAGGCAATGACCTTTGCGCCAGCCTTGATCATCGCGCGACTATAGCCGCCTGCGCCAAATGTGCCGTCGATATGCGTTTCGCCGGGGCTGATGGCGAGCGCATCGATGACTTCATCCAGCAAGACGGGGATATGGGGTGCGATCTGGGGCATTACCGCACACCTCGTTCTGCCATGAGGAAGGCAGCCACATCCTTGGTTTCCTCATCAATTCCGGGCGTGTCGGTGAGGAGATTGGGGTTCCAAATTTCAAATGTATTGCCCGTACCAAAGAAGAAGGCGAGTTCCGTCAACTGCGCTTTGGCGCGGAAAAATGTGGGCAGAATAAAACGCCCGCTGGCGTCAAAGGGGACTTCTTCGACCAAGCCAAAGGCGCGGCGATTGCTGTTGAAATAGTCAAAGTCACGGCCCGCTGCGCGCTCCCGCTCTTCCTCACGCTCCAGCC
>CAMAQU010000125.1 GCA_945860425.1 Sphingomonas paucimobilis | reverse complement strand
TCTTCCCGGTCCAGGTCGCCATAGGGATCGTGTTTCGAATGTTTACGCGCCATTGATATGCCTGATCTGTCTGGTTTGAAGCTTCGAACCTCATAGCGTGCACAGTCAGCATTGCTACACCCGAGAAGGTCGAAAACAATTTCACCAATGCATTTGCCGAAAGCTAAACCGGCATTATCGAATACTCCAATTTGCTGCCCTTTCAGAAAATCAGCACCAGCCGCAAGAAACAACGCGCGCATTTGGTTTGACAACATTTGTCGTAGGGCTAACCCCATCATAGCCGGTTGGCACATTCGTTTTGACAGCGCTCGTGAATGGGCGGCACAGTGAATATTGGCCTATGTTGATAGAAGCAAAAGACTTAATTGAGTTTATTGATAGGCTGGGCGTTTTCGTATTCGCGCTGAGCGGCGGCATGTTGGCGGTTCGCCATCGCATGGATCTGCTTGGGGTCATGGTCATATCCCTATTTCCCGCCGTTGGCGGAGGCACCTTGCGCGATCTTTTGCTGGGTGTGCCCGTTTTCTGGCTAACCGATCAAGCGAGCCTCATACTGGCCTTATCAGCGGGACTGGCAGCCTTTTTCTTTGCACGGTTTTGGAGCCGGTTACAGATACTTGTGTGGCTTGACGCAGCTGGCCTCGCATTATTTGCAGCGGTCGGTGCTTCAAAAGCTTATGAGATCGATGGCAGCTTTCTCGTTTGCGTCTTTATGGGGGCGATGACCGCCACGGCCGGAGGTCTGATTAGAGACGTCGTGTGCAATGAAAGCCCCATGTTGTTGCGAGAAGATGTGTACGCAACTGCGGCAATCATCGGCGCATCTGTGGTCTGGGGAGCACGTGAAGCGGGTGCATTTGACCAAGAGGCCCTTTTATTAGGCGCTGCCGCAGCCTTGGTCGTTCGAGCGTTCGGAATTATCTTTAAGCTCAGCCTACCGCGACCGCCGACGACGATATGATACCCGATGACGGAGAGGATGTTCGTTCGCCTTAGAAGCATGATTTAGAATCGCTGGGCCTGCGCCTACTGGGACAAACACTGCTTAGGTCGCGCGTTCTAAATTTGGTTTTCCGGGGCCCTTCACGCCCCTGTACTCTGGCGACCGGGTGCTCCAATTGCACCCACCATCGCGCGTCCAGGTGCCGTCTCAGGCATCCGCCACAAAACCATAATCACACATAAGGCGACACAGGCTATCATTGCGCCGGGTGCCGCAGGCCATTCCGTGCTCCTGATCAATAGATGGGCAACCAAAGGCGTAAGGCCGCCGAATATGGCGGTTGCAGTTGTCGCGCCTAATGCAAGGCCACTCAGCCTCCCCTCACCGGGGAATTGCTCGGCAGTTGTGACTGCGCCGACTGCGCTTACTGCTCCGCCGAGTGCCGCCATAACAATTGCAGCAACCCAAGTCGCAGCGCCACCATCCGCCATGACCGCGAACATAGCCGTTGGCAGAAAAATGGCGACGAGGGCCAGCAGCAGCAAGATCGGCCGGCGACCAAAATGGTCGGACGCAAGTCCTATGAAAGGCGTTACGAGGACAACTGTCAGCGCGGCAAGGATCGAGATCGAAAGCGCCCGCGTCTCTGACATAGTGCCAGTGGCATCAAGGAACGCCGGCAGATAAGTGATGCCGACATAATAGGTGATTGAACCCAGAGCAGAAATCGCAAAGCCGCGTGCAATAGCGCCTCGGTGCCACTTTAGTGTCTGCCGGATCGGTTGTTTGGGCACCGTTCCGGCATCTTGCTGCCGCAAGAACTCAGGCGTTTCTTCAAGCGTTGCGCGGGTGATTAACACCAAGCCCGCGAGCAATGCACCAAACAGGAAAGGCATGCGCCACGCCCAGGACATAAGAGACTCTTCCGGCACAGCCCAAACGGTCAACGCCGCGGCGCCAGCCGCCAGCAGCGCGCCAATCTCGCTGGCCGCCGATGCGAAGCTAGTGATCAAGCCACGCCGTCTGTCCTTGGCACCTTCCATCAAATAAGCGACGACACCGGTATATTCGCCGCCAACCGAAAACGACATTAAGCAGCGCAGCCCGATCAACATCACGCCGGCAAGGGGGCCGATCTGAGCATAAGTCGGCAGCATTGCGGTTGCGAGCATTGCAATGGTCATCAAAGCCATCGAGCCGAGCATCGTTAAGCGCCGACCCATTCGATCCCCAAAATGGCCAAAAACAAGCGCGCCGATGGGCCGCATTAGGTAAGCGATCGCAAAGCCGCCTAGGATTTCCGTCATGGACTGTGGACCCGTGCCGAAGAACACCCGGCCCAAGACCGTCGAAAAATAGAGGTAAAGTGTGAAATCATACCATTCCACGACTGTAGAAAGACCCGCGACAACCATAGATCGCCGCGACATCGGCGCGCGCAAAGAGGGTGGAGCGCCGCGCTCAGTTTGGGATGCAATTTCAACCACGTGACAAGTTGGCGAATTTCCCGTCTGGTGACAAGGTGTGATGCAATTCTCCGTATGCGCGGAAAATGACAGCTTCGCCCGCCATGTGCGCTTTGAAGACACTGCCAGATCCTAATCTCTAGGGCCTATTATCCGTTAACTGGAAAGGCGCTCCAGCGTCTCTAGATCGTCCACATCCACAAGTGCGCCGGGAAGGCTGGGGACGCAGAGTGCATCCTTTAGCAGCATCTTGCCCCCCCGATCCCCTGTAAGCCCGGCGATGGTTGGATAATGCTCCCGCGCAAAAATCGCGGGCGGTGAGACGAGCGCGCCATCTTGGGACGCCACAATCCCCCCATTTTGGTTCCACGCCCGCAAAAGCGCCTCAAAATGATCCGTCGCTACCAAGGGCATATCGGCAAGGCAGATCATCAGGCCATCGGCTGCGGCCTGTTCGGCGCGCTCGGCGGCAATGCGTATGGACGCGCCCATGCCCGCATCAGCATCTGCGTTGACCACCAATTCAAACCCCGCCAATCTCCATCCAGATGCGCATGGGTGGTCATGCCTGCGCACAATCATCCATCGGTGTGCGAAGTCCAGATCGAGAAGCGCTTGTGCCGTATGCAGCCCAAGCGGCATGCCCCGGAACTCTGCCGTGAGCTTATCCTCAACACCAAATCGAGCAGATCGCCCCGCCGCCAATATCGCGACGGCAAGACCGCTCATTCGCTGGATCCGGTAGGCAAAATGCGATCCATCACCGAAATGCTTAGGTAAAGTGTTGCGCTATGGGCAGTTCGCGGATGCGCTTTCCAGTCGCGGCAAAGATGGCATTCGTAACGGCAGGCGCAAGCGGCGGCAGCCCCGGCTCCCCCGCACCACCCAGAACTTTGCCGTCGGCATTGATGAACTCGACCGCAATTTCTGGCGCTTCGTCCATCCGCACCATCATATAGTCGTGAAAATTACTTTGCTCGACCCCGCCGTCTTTCAGGGTGATCCCGCTGTAAAGGGCGGTGGTCAGGCCATAGATGATGCCGCCTTCCATTTGCGCGGCAAACCCATCGGGATTCATGACATAGCCCGCATCAGCGCAGCACCAGACCTTCACGACCCTTGGGCGGCCATCCTGCATCTTCACTTCGGCGACTTCAGCGGCAATCGTTCCGAATGACTTCACCAAGGCGATGCCACGGCCTGATCCAGGCGGAAGGGCCGAACCCCATCCTGCCATTTTAGCGACCTTCTCCAGCACCGCCTTGTGCCGGGGCGATTTGCCCAGAAGCTTGCGGCGATAGTCAAAGGGGTCCTGCCCTGCGGCATGGGCCAATTCATCGATAAAGCTCTCAACAAAAAAGCCCTGCTGGCTATGATCCACCGCCCGCAAGCTGCCAAAGCGCAAATGCATATCCGCCTCTGCATGGCGAATGGAGCGATTGGGAATGTCATAATGGGCGACATCCCACGACCCATCTGGACCGTTCAATTGGGTAAACGCATTGTTCCAGCTAACCGGGCTGCCTTTGCCATCCAGTCCGGCCGAAAAACGGCTGGTATCGGCTGGACGATAAAAATCTTGCCGCGTGTCTTCCTCGCGCGACCAGATCATCTTGATCGGATAACCCGCCTCTTTTGCGACCCGCGCAGCTTGGACGGGATAATCAGACTCAAGCCTCCGCCCAAAGGCCCCACCAAGGTAAAGCTGATTGACCGTCACATCGTCGGCACTCATGTCCAGCGCCTTGGCCACGGCGGATCGGGCCATCAGCGGGACTTGCGTGCTCGTCCAAACCTCACATTTTCCGTCATGCACCCAAGCCGTGCAGTTGATCGGCTCCATCGCGGCATGTGCCACGAACGGAACTTTATACTCGGCATTCACCTTTTTCGAAGCTTTGGCGAACGCCTCAGCGACATCCCCTTCATCGGCCAGCGATGTGCCGCCTGAATTGCCCGCCGCATCGAGCGCTTTGGCAAACCTTGCCGAAAGCGTCGCACTGTCGACCTTATCCCCCTCGGTGCGCGAATAGCGCGGCTCGATCATGTTGAGTGCCTGTTGAGCTTGCCAATAGCCGTCTGCAACAACGGCCACAAAATCGCCCATATTGAGGATTTTGCGCACGCCCGGCATATCTTTTGCCGCGGCCGAATTCAGGGCCTCTACCTTAGCTCCCGGCACGGGCGGGGCCTTAACTGCGACATATTTCAGCTGCTGCCCGGGAATTTGTGCATCGATACCAAAATGGGCGCTGCCATTGACCTTGGCGGGAATATCGAGCCGTTGAAGCCCTTTACCCATCAGCTTGAACTGCGAAACATCCTTAAGCGGTGGCGTTTGCGGCATCGGCTCGCGCCCGGCGGCTTCCGCGAATTCGCCATAAGTGCCCTGCTTATTTGAGCCTGTGTGCCGCAGGGTCGAATTCTCAGCCACAATCTCGCTTGCAGGGACCGCCCAGCGCTTAGCGGCCGCTGCAATCAGCATCTGCCGCGCCGCAGCGCCTGCGATCCTCATATTATGCTGGCCCGTCGTCCGCACCGAAGCGCTGCCGCCCGTCACCAACACATCGCCCAATTTTGAGATTTGCGTGAACAGCCCGCTATACGTCGGCTCAAGCCACCTTGGCGCGTCGATCGACCAAGCGGCCACAAATTCCCGCGCCGCATCGGGAACGACATAAGATCCGTCCGCTGGAGCCTGCATGACGGAGACTTTCTCCCAATCGGCATCCAGTTCATCGGCCAGCATTTGTGCCAATGCGGTGTGCGCGCCTTGCCCCATTTCACAATGCGGCACGATTGCGGTGACCATATTATTCTGGTCAATTTTCACCCAGGCATTGACCAACTGTTCCCCGTCCCCCGTCGCGACCTTCCCGCGCAACTTCTCCACCGGGTTGCCGGGCCGCACAGCGACCCCGATGATGAGCGCTCCGCCCGTGAGCACACCTGCGCCAATGAAGCCGCGCCTTGACCATTTATTCATCGCTCAGCGCTCCGTTCCTGAGGCCGCAGCCTTAATGGCCTTGCGGATCCGCCCAT
>CAMAQU010000124.1 GCA_945860425.1 Sphingomonas paucimobilis | reverse complement strand
GGGCAACAACATCTACCCATGCCAATTTTCCGAACTTTTTATGCGCCATGGCAAAGCCAGCGACCGTGCCCGGAACGGAAGGGGCCAAATAGCCCTGCCCGGCCAATTTAGATTCCTTGCCCTGAGCGTCGAGAAAGAGAGACAGCGTCGCAGCTTTTGGCGCAACAGAGCGAAAGTCGAACACGACCTGCTCACCCGTTTTGGCGTCATGCACCAGCATGAACCCATCGCCGCCAATATTGCCGGCACGCGGCAAGGTTACGGCAAGCGCAAAGCCGACAGCAACGGCTGCATCAACGGCATTGCCGCCCCGCCGCAGAATACCCGCACCAACACGCGATGCTATGGCATTTTGGGACACGACCATGCCCTGCTCCCCCACAACTGGGGAATGGATGCTGGGATATTCAAGAAGCTGCTTTTTCTGGGCGAGAACAGGGGCGGCCAGCAAAGAGAAGGCCGCCAGATACAGCGCACCAGACCGCGCCCATTTCCCAATCATCCTGATCATTCCGCATCCCCCATCACCAGTCGGCTGACCCGTTCGGCCGACCCCATCGCATATGTCCACCCCAACATGCCATGGCCAATATTGACGGCAAGACCGGGGCTGACGCGCTTTATAATCGGCAATGAATTCGCTGTCATTGGGCGTAGTCCAGCCCAGCCCGCATTCATGCCCGCAAAGTCCGCTGCCTGCGGCAGGGAGTCTTGGGCACCACGCTTCAAATCCGCCAATCGCTTGCTGTCGACTTGCACGTCTCGCGCGCCAAGTTCGGCCAGTCCGGCCACCCGCAACGTGCCATTGAGCGGACAAAAGACAATCTTCCGCTTCACATCTGTAATGCTTGTTTTCGGCGCGGCATCGCCCAGCGGTGCTGTGAAGGAATAGCCCTTCATCGGCATTAAGGAGCCTCTCAGGCCATAATCCCTCAAAAAGGCGCGTGACCCAAAGCCTGCGCAGAGGACAAGTTGATCAGCCTCAATGCGCTCTCCTTTGGTCAATTCCACACCCGCCGGTCGGCTATCGTGCAGCAATCGGGCAACGGAAACACCCAACCGCACCGTCACCCCATAATCCTGCGCCAAAAGCGCGATCATGGCGTTGCAGAAGAGATAGGGATCCCCCAGCTCCTCTTGCGGTGTGAAGATGGCCCCTGCAAAATCATCTGGCCGGGCCGCAAGCGCAGGCTCTGCTTTGATGGCCTCTGATTTTCCTAAAATCTCTTGAACCGCGCCATTTTCGCGCTTCAAATGGACCATTTGGCCGGCAGCCGCAAAAGCCGCCGGGTCTTCATAAACCGCCAATTTCCCAGCCGCCTGATGGCCGAAATCAAGCGGGTGGCGTTCCAGCAAAGCCTGCATTGCCAAGCGCGACTCCAGACCAAGGCGAAGCCCAGCAAGTGTGTTGGCGCGGAACCGGGCCTTGGTTGAATTGCGCAGGAACGCCAAAAGCCAGACCAGATAGTCCAGATCAAGTGCAGGCTTTAGCCGAAAGGCTGGATCTTGCCCAAGGGCAAGGGTTGGCAGGTGACGCAGCAACGCCGGGTTCACCAAGGCTTCGGTATAGGCATAGCTGAGCTGCGCCCCATTGGCGAAAGAAGACCCCTGCCCTGCACCTTCGGCCTTATCAATCAGTGTGACGGCAATGCCGCGCCGTGCCAAGGCATAGGCGGTCGTAACACCAATAACCCCGGCACCAATCACCACAGCGCTGCGCGGTTCGGCTTTTATCCTTAGTTTCTGCGTCTCGTTCATGCGCTCACGCTAGAGCAGCCACCCTCAGGGACAAGGCGGAAAACCGAATAAAAACAAGGCGAAACTATAGCTTAGAGTTAAGGGTTAGTCGTTGTTTTGTCATGAAATTTCAAAGCGTTCTCAACAGCGGCAACAAATTGCAGTCCCAATTTGGACAAGGGACGATCTTCCAACCAGGCCGCGTGAATTCCAAAGCGCATGTCAGGCAGCAATGGAAACCGCTCCAAACCCTGACTGGCCAAGGAATGCGCCGTAAACTCATCGACAATCGCAACGCCTGAGCCAAAACGAACAAGGGACGCCGCAATGTAATAGGTGCTGACGGAGACGATGTCCTGCACTTGAACCCGTGCCTTGGCAAAGGCATCTTTGACGATGTCGCCAATTGGCCCACTGCCCGTCACGCTGACCATTTCCATTCCTTGCAGATCGGCGATGGCAACATTCTCCAGACCACGGGCAAAGACACCGCTTCGCGCAATAAGAACGAGATTGGCGATGGCCAACTGCTTTTGCCGCAGGCGCGTCTGATTGGGAGGGTCGTAGCAAATGGCCAGATCGCATTCCCGCTCATAAAGCGCGCGCAAAACATCATTGTGGTGAACGGTTTTGATATCAAAGGTAACGCCGGGGTGTTTCGCCCGAAAAGCAGCGATTGCGCTGGGAGCTATTTCAAGCCCGAGGGACGGTACAACCCCTACCCGCAAATGCCCGGCTTCTGATTTGCGCAGATTATCTGCGGTGAGTTGCAAGGATGAGACGCGGCTGAACACCTCATCCACTTCGCGGAAAAGCGCATGCGCTTCATCGGTGGGGACCAGCCGCCCGCGCACCAGATCAAAGAGCCGAAGCCCAAGCTGCGTCTCGGTGTGGCGAAGAACTTTGCTGACGGCGGGCTGAGAGACATTGAGCGCCCGCGCCGCCGCGCTGATCGACCCATTCGCGTAAACCGCGTGAAAAACCTCGATCTGCCTCAGTCTCATGGCGTTAAACTAGCGGCGCGTTACCCGCGCCGCTAGCCAGAACACTCCTCTTTTCAAAGCGATCAAAAGTCTTTCGACAGCTCGATATAAACGAACCGACCAACGGCATCGTGGAGCGACCCAAGGAAGCCATAATTGGTCGATGCAAGCGGTGGCTTGTTGTCATAGAGATTGCGCGCACCAATGCGGAAACGGGTGCCCGACAAGACGCCATCTCCCTTTTCTGCGCGATATTGGACATAGGTGTTGACCGTCGTGAAGCTGGCCAATTTATAGTTCTGCCCATTGATCAACGCCGTGCCGGTATCAAAAACCGATCCAACATAGGTCACCAGCACGCCCGCACTCATCGGACCAGACTTCCAGGTCACATTCCCGGTCATGCGCCACTTCGGGTTCCCGTTCACCTGTATCTGGCTTCCGGCTTGGGTGATGGAAACGCCTGTACCGAATTTTCCAGCGGCATTTGCGGCAATCAATTGCGCCTGCAAGTCCGATGGATCCTGCAAGAATTTGGTGAGCTTGGACGCCCCCAAGTCAATGTTAAACCGGCCCAGCGCTGTATCCCGCAGGTCTAAGTTGAGGGCGAAGTCCAGACCGCGCAGCGTGCGCGGGCCGAGGTTGAAGTAATTATCCTGCACATAGGATAGATCCCCAACAACCTGCGTGCCGACAGGTGCAAGGCGCACAACATTGGCGTTGGTCCGGCCGTTCTGGCGCTCCAAAAGATCGAACAGGATTTGATTCTGCGCACCTTGAATGCCGATCACGCCCTTTTCTTTCAGCGACCAGTAATCAACCGTCAGCGTCAAGCTCCGGAACGGCTGAACGACCGCACCCAACGAAAGAGTTTCAGCATTTTCTGGCTTCAGGTCCTGATTGCCAGCCCGCACTTCAAGCGTGCTGACGCCCGTGCAGGTCACATTATTCAAACGACAAGCCGCGAAGTCCGTGCGGGTATTGGCGACCTGTGTTCCTGCGCTGTAAAACTGAGCGAGGTTCGGCGCTCGGAAACTTTGCGACCAAGAGGAGCGGAATTTAATTCCATCCACCACAGACCAGACGCCTGCGACCTTGGGCTTTAGGACATTGCCAAAATCCGAATAATGTTCGTCGCGGGCTGCAAGTTGCAGATCCAGCGACTGAACCAGCGGCACGTTCATATCATCCGACACCACTGGAACAGCCAATTCGACATAGGCAGAAGCCACGGTGCGCTTCCCGCTCACATCAGGTACGGGGCTCGCCCCCATGACATCCGTGCCATAGGTGATGCCCGTCACGCTGTCTGTATACTTGACCGTGCCATCCAGACGATCGTCGCGGTTATCACGATATGTTTCGCGACGAACTTCCAAGCCGCCAGCGAAGCCAAGGCCCCCGGCTGGCAGCTCAATCAAGCTCGAATTTGACAGTCGGAAATCGCCTGTTGCCAGTGATGTTGTGCCAATACGGTGCACATCAACGAGGAAGGGTGTGATGGTGGCGGCGCTATTGGGGGTGCCGTCGCCCAGCGAGAAATTGGTCAGGCTGCCGCCGTTAAAGGGGTTATAGGCATCCGGCGTGGACCGGGCCAAAGCCTGCTGGAACAGGGTGTTGCTGATCGCATTCTTCGTGTGGTCGTCCGTCCGCGCCCAGCTATAGGTCGCGGCAGACTCCCACTTGAACGATCCCAAATTGCCCCGCACGCCGAGCAGACCCCGAAGGCTGTCATCCGTCACCGTAAATGTCCGCGGCCCGGTATCGACGGGACGATAGGTTGTCATGCGCAAAGCAAGCCCGGTCGTGGGAACGCCTGTGAGGTTCGCAAGACGGTTCGGGTTCGCCACGCCATTGATGGTGGTTGCACCGAAGGGATTATAATAGTTGCTCGCAGGGATCGTGATCGGCGCGCTGGAGATCGGCGCAGATTGTTCCCGCTGGCCATCCAGTTTGGCCCGATAATATCCAGCTTCTGCGAACAGTTCGACAGCGCCAATGTCCTGCTTGAAGGTGCTGAACAAATTGATGCGGTCAAGACCACCACGGATCGTGCGATCAGGATTTTCGTCATAACGCAGAACACGGCTCGTCGCCCCAGTGATGGTGCCACTGCGGATGCAGATATTGCCCGCCAATGTGGTGCTGGAACAACCAGCGGCCGTATTGGCCACGGGCTCAATGTGGAAAACGCCACTCGATGTCAGTGTCGCAGTCCCCTGCCGAACCGTCGCGACAGGAACGGTGGTGAAGCTGCCCCAAGGCGATGATGTGGAGCGATTGTCAAACGACGTATCCCCGTCCCACGCAGTGCCAATCAGGCCGCCACGATGATCTTCACTAATGGCGAAATCACGCTCGCTGGCGAAAAGCGGCGATCTTTTGGTGTAGCTTCCAAAGATCGTGAAGCTGCCGCCCGCCTTTGTCTTAAAGCCAGCTTTAATGGCGCCCGTTGCTTCATCCGTGCCATCGGCAAAGCCATAGCGCGTATCAACCCGCAAGCCTTCAAACTTGTCATCCAGAACCACATTCACAACGCCGGCCACAGCATCAGCGCCGTAAATTGCGGCCGCGCCATCGCGCAGCACTTCGATACGGCGGGTGGCCCCAACGGGAAGCGAGTTTGTGTTGGCCGTCTGCACAGGAACAAAGTTTTCTGTCTGAGTACCCGGCGTCAAAATCATGCGGCGGCCATTGAGCAAGACGAGGGTATTGCCGGTGCCAACACTTCTCAAATTGATGGAGGCATTGTCGCCGCGCGCATCATTGAGATTGCCCGTCGTGCGCGCTTCTTGAAACTGCACGTCG
>CAMAQU010000123.1 GCA_945860425.1 Sphingomonas paucimobilis | reverse complement strand
CGGATCATAGCGGCCTGGATAAACCTGCTTCAGTCCTAGGAAGGTAGCAATATAGGGAAAGCCCCAGCCATGCACATGAAACAGTGGCGTGATCGGCATATACACATCGTCCCGCTTCAAGCCACCTGCTCCGGGGACAGTTCCAAGGTCGGCCGAAACAGCCAACGTGTGCAAAACCAATTGGCGGTGGGTATAGCTGACACCTTTGGGGTCGCCGGTCGTACCCGTAGTGTAAAAAAGCGTGGCACGCGTCTCTTCGGGCAAGTTGCCAAAGACAAAGCCAGAGGTTTGTGCTCTGAGCATGGCTTCATATTCACCGACAAACCCTTTGGGCTGGGGCGCATCGTCCCGGTCTGTAAGCAAGACCAACGACACTGGACGCGTTACCCGGGGCAGCAGAGGCAAGAGGATCGACAGAAAATCCTCATGGCACAGGATCGCATCATCCTCGGCATGATTGATTGTGAATAGGATCTGCTCAGGCGACAGCCTGATATTCACGGTGTGCAGCGTGGCCCCGATCATTGGAATGGCAAAGAAACACTCCAAATACCTCGGCGTATCCCAATCCATCACCGCAATAGTGGAGCCGACGCCAAAACCAAGTTGAGTAAGCGCTGCACCGAGCCGCCCAATGCGCTCATGAAACTCACCGTACCTGCGTGGCCGACCGTTTTCATCAATGATTACCTGATCTGGGTTGCGCCCTGCCGGGGCCCACAAGATCTGTCTGATGTTCAGCGCGAAGTGCGGTTCCATTGGCGTCTCTTTCATACATCAGCCCCTTCATATCGCAATTAAGACCAACACACACATGATGAAAAAGAGGTCTAAGCTTCGCTCAAGGCACACTCAGCGTCGCATACATACCAATCATGGGTCGGAAACGCGCTATTTGATCCATAAGCTAGGGAGGACGGACTATGGGCCATCAAATGCCGCCACTTCCGTGGTTGCGCGCGTTCGAAGCATCAGCACGGCATCTTAGCTTTACGAATGCAGCGACCGAACTCAATCTTACACAAGCTGCAATTTCAAAGCAGGTCAAACTGCTGGAGCACTATTTGCGCGAGCCCCTGTTCGAGCGTCTGCCGCGAAGCCTGACCTTGACCAAGGTGGGGGCCGCCTACCTGCCCAAGGTGAACGACGCCTTCGAGCGGCTGGCTGCCGGAACGCTTGAGGTGTTTGGCGGCCGCCGGCTGGGTATCCTTTCTGTCCGCGCACCCGTTGGCTATGCGATCACATGGCTTGCTTCACGCCTGCCACGTTTTCTGACGGCCCATCCAAAGACCCAAGTCCGTATTGTCTCGTCTGTCTGGGCGGAAGACTACGACTCTGAAACCTTCGACCTCGACATACGCTATGGTTTTGGAAAATGGGCCGGTTTTGACGCGGATAGGGTGACATGGGAAAAGCTCATCCCCATGTGCCTACCTGAAATCGCAGAGCGCTTGTCTTCTCCTGAAGATCTTGCGAAAGAACGGCTTTTGCATGTTCTTGGCTATCAGGAAGGCTGGACAACATGGCTAGCCTCAGCAGGTACCAGACAGGTCGATCCGGGATCAGGCCTCTGGTTTGACACAACTCCAATGGCGCTCGAAGTTGCGGCCCAAGGGGGCGGGATTGCACTCGGCAGATCCTCGATGCTGGAACGCGAAAGCACCTCGGGGCGGCTCGTAAAGCCCTTCGCCCTCGAACTGCCAATCGAGGAAGGGTTCTTCTTAGTGGCGCCTGAAAAAGGTCTACGGCACCCGGATGCTGCCATATTTCGAGAGTGGCTTCTGGGTGAGTCCATGATCTTCAAAGGCTGACATACCTAGTTCAAGACTTATCATCACATCGCCAGACGCCCAATACAGGGGTATTGTCAATCAGATTATGACGAACAAATGGGCGACTATGGGACCCTTCTGGCAGGGCCAAGGACAAGCTGACATGCGGCTGGTCTCAGAGACAGCCTCGAGTAACGGAACGGAGCAAAGCTCGGCTGTCCCGGAAGAAAAACCCGCGAGCAGAGACAGCTGAAGCCAATTTTCCGTTGAGAAAATCCGTGCAACCCGCCTGAATTGCAAACACGGCCTGCCGAATTGCTCGCAGGGCGAACATACTCGCAGGGCGAACATAATAGCGTATTTGGTTAAGGCCAGCAGCCCTCAAGTCCTCGCCTTTTCAAATGCGGCCCAAGCCGCTTCAAAGGCCGCAAAATCAAAGCCAGGCTTTCGGGCAGGATCTAGTACAAGGCGTTCAGTTTCCTGCAGCTTACGGATGGCCGCTGCCAAATGAGGGATGACCTCGGGTGGAACCACAACCGCACCATGCCGATCGGCATGTACCAGATCTCCCTGGCGCACCGTGAGCCCCATCACTTGAACCGGTTGGCCGATGGAACGGACATGGGCAAAACCGTGGCTTGGGCCGATACTGCCGCCGAGAATGGGAAAACCTGAAGGCAAGTCACCAAGATCGCGTACGACACCGTTTGTCAGCGCACCCGCCATCCCAAATGCCTTATGCACGGTTGCGTTGACCTCGCCCCAATAAGATGCGACGGCATTCGGGTAGTCGACATCCTCCACAACTGCAATTGATGGCTTGGGCGCATCATACATCGCCTTGTAGTAAGCCATCCGTCGCGCACGGATCGTCGCGACAGGTTCTTCGGGTGGTGCAAGCCCGGCGATCTGTGCAGTGGCGGCATAGCCAACCATCGCGGGCGAGGTGGGATCTGAAGCGACCATGGTGCCGCGAGTAAATCCCTGAAATCCACGCTTGCCTTGAACGACTTCAATGGCGTTCAGCACGGTTGGCGTGTCGACGCGCGACAAAAGGTCGAGAAGTTTCTGATCCATCATTCCTCCAGCCAGCAACGTAGTGCTGATGTTGTTTCAATAGGCCGTTCCAGCGTTGGCAAATGCCCAGCGCCCTCGACGATGACGAGCCGCGACTGCGGCATCAACGCATGCATCAACTCGTGCCGGTCGCGTGGACAAAGCCGGTCTTCAGCTCCCATCAGCACCAGCGCTGGTCCTTTGAAGGCCGCCAGGGTCGCCTGGCGGTCCGGGCGATTACCTAGTGCGCGTGACTGGCGTGCAAAAATCTCGGGGCCAAGTGAAATCGCCATGTCTAGGCAAAGGTCAAGGACAGCACCTTTGCCCGGCCCCTTGGCCAGATAGTTGGGCTTCATTTCATCACGCATCACGCGAACGAGGCCTCCATTCAAGGCACGCGCGATTTGTGACTCTCGATTAGCCCGAACCGCATGCAACTCTGCGCGAGGATTTGTGTCCAGCAGTGCAAGCCGCTCAACACGGTCTGGGGCCTGCGCCAGAACCTCCATGGCGAGTATTCCGCCCATCGACAGGCCGGCCAGCGCAAAGCGTGGCGGTGCATCCAACAGAATGATGCGTGCAAGTTCGGTCAAGGTATCCGCTTGCGTCGGGATTGCATGCCCAACGGGGCGTGGATGCAATGCTGCAGGAATCCCGCCCCACATGCGCGCATCACACATCATGCCCGGAATAAGGACCAGAGGTATCATTAGACGCGACGCGCGCCTTCTTTCAGCGATGCAAGCTTTGCCCAAGCGATTTCGGGGTCAACCGCGCCAAAACCTGCAAATGTTCCAAAACCGCAGTCAGTCCCGGCGATCACGCGGTCCTTACCCACAATGTTCGTGAACCGCTCTAATCTTTGAGCAACCAGGTCGGGATGTTCGACAAAATTTGTCGTCGTATCCAACACGCCCGGCACCAGTACTTTGTCCGTTGGAATTTCGCCCGCCCGGTCGCGGAATACTTTCCACTCATGACCATGGCGCGGGTTTGAAGTTTCGAACAGAACATAACGAGCCGGCACGGCCATAAGCAAGGAAAAGACTTGCGCCATGTCGATATCGCAGCAATGCGGGCCTTCATAGTTGCCCCAACAGATATGCAGTCGGATATTGTCACGGGGCAGCCCATCTAGTGCGCGCTCCAGTGCCATGACATGAGTTGCTGCAACCTGCAGGAATTCCTGGTCGCTAAGATGGGTAAAAAGCATGTGGCGCGATAGGGCAAGATCGGGGCAATCAAGTTGTAGGTCCAGCCCCGCATCAAGAATGGTGCGGTATTCCTCGCGCATCGCATCGGCCAGCGCGTTCAGGTAGGCCTGCCGGTCGGGGTAGAAGCCGTTTTGCAGGAAAAGGCTGATCACGCCAGGCGAAGCTGCATTCATAAAGCCCCGGGTCACACCATGAGTTGCCATGGCTGACTTAAGGTTTGCGATGTCCTTCTTGAGGTCGTCCTGCCCACGGCTTTCCACTGGACCCGTGCACTGCGGGCGGGAATAGGTTGGGGTACCTCCAGACTTCGCAAGCCTTTCAAGGAAGGTTGGGAACATCTTCAAATCGGCAGGCGCGTTGCGCGGGCTATCACCAGAGAACCCCGTATAGCGGTCCTTTACATAGGTCGCATAACTGATCTTGGAGCATTCTCCGTCCGAAACGATGTCGACGCCCGCCTCCTTCTGGCGGCGGACATTTTCCATGACCGCCTCAGCCATACAGGCATCAAAGGCTGCGGGATCGTAAGTCTCACCGCGTTCGCGAGCGAAAAGGAAATCCACCACAGCCTGACTGCGGGGCAAGGAACCGACATGAGTGGCGAGAACGGACATGCTTTGCTTTCTTGATGTGGGGGATTTACAAGTGATTCAGTCGACGGTCCTTGCCCGACGCTACGTCAAGAGACGTCCCGTCAGACCCGCAGGATCATCAGTGTTGAGGACGCGGTAAAGGCTTGCCTCGCCAGTCACAGCCGGTGCCAATGAATGCTCCAGACCCGGTGGAATGGCGGCAGTATCGCCAGGATTAAGGACGGTCGATCCATTTCCCCATGTCAGCCGCCAATAGCCACGCATCGGCATTAGAACTTCATGGCGGTTAAGCACGTAAGGTGAATCAGGGATCGAACCCCGCGACAGGAACTCGACCTCAAAGCCCGGGCGATCACGCAGCTTGCCATGCTCACCGATAACCTTGGCAGGTTGGTGGTCAGAAAGAGCCATCAGATCCAAATAGCGGGCGACGTGGTTTGGGATCACATCCGCAGTGGTGGGTTCGGGGAATGCCTTTAGCTCGTCATCAGTCAAGAGCGGCATAGGCGGCACACCTTCGGGCAAGCTCTGGCCCTTCTTTGAATCGTAGAGCTTGCCGTTCTGCCCAAGAATGAGCCCGTAGTCTTTGGCGTCGGTAATCACTTGAGGCGCCCAGATCACCCCGCCCCCGGCGTCGTCGCCGCCAAGTATCGCCATGATCATACCGTAATCGGTGCCCACGTTTTCAAACGCGCGGAAGATGCCCGTAGGGATGTTGAAGATGTCTCCCTCCTCTGCGAGGAACTCGCCCGCTGTGCCCCAGCGCCCCCAGAAGAACCGCCAGCGGCCCTTAAGAACGAAAAACACCTCGGCGGTACGATGGCTGTGAAGGCTGTTGCGGCAGCCGGGTGGCTGGCCAGCCGCCCCGATGTTGAAACCGGGGGTTTCGCGGATATGGACATGCTGGTCCGGGCTTTCCGATACGCCA
>CAMAQU010000122.1 GCA_945860425.1 Sphingomonas paucimobilis | reverse complement strand
AGGATATTGGGCCGGGTGACCAGCTCTGATCTGCATGTACGCTCCCACCGCGGGTTTCTGCCATGTGAAAATTAGACCAAGTCCAAATGGGCCAAACGAGCAATGTTGCAATAATCGTGATGACCAAAGCCCAAGCGGGAAGGCGCATTTTTCCGCCGACATTGCCGAGGGAAAAGACCTGTTTGCTATCCTTCGTCTCACTGGAGTCTGCAACTGCGGCCTTGCGCTCAATCCTGATTGAAACTTCATCACCGGATTGGCTGATGTTAAATTCATGGCAGCCAAAATTCAGCACGCCGCCATCACCACGGCCAAAACTAATCGTCGTGACGCTGCGGCCATTGGCCGTGAAGGGTGCGCCGCCAATAGCTGTTACGGTCAAGCTGCCATTTGCTTCAGCCGTTATGCGGGCATGATCGAGCGGCACGGCGACGTCCGTCAACGCTATGTCTGATCCAGGGCTGCGGCCAACCGACAGGGTCGACTGATCGTAGTCTTTGGAGCGAATAATTTCGCGTCCGTCGTTGGTGAAGCTGACGTGATGGACGATGAAGGTCATGAGCGGATCACCAATAGAAGAACACGCTGACGACATGGGCCGTCAGGGCCGCAATTAATGCGAACGTCACTGGGACGTGGAAATAAAGCCAAATCTCAAGCTGCGCCTTAAGCTGAAGATGCCGCCGAATATTGCTGAGGGCCGCGACTTTTCGCGACAAGATTTGCGACGCGCGCGCAAGATCTTCAGCATTATCGACAGAGCGATCCTTTGCCGCCGCGCTGACTGTCACGAACGCGGCATGGGTGGGACAGTCTGGATAACGGTTGGTCAATCGGGCGCGAATGGACCCTTGAAAGGGGTTATTGTTCAGGGACTCACCGATTAGCGTCGCAAACTCCATACCCAAGGGCTGGGTTGCGTCATGCAATTGCCGGTCAATGCTGCGCAGATTATCCAGCATTTCAGCTTGCGTCATATCGCCGCGATTGGCGCTGAGATGCTTGGGCAGGATGGTATAAGCGCAAATGCCATAAATGCCGGAGACGATGACGATCATCATGAGCACATAAGCCAGCGTGTGGACGTTCCAGCCAAATTGAAAGGCGCAATGCAATGTGGCAACAATGATGAGTGACAACCCCAGCCAGACATGCGCGGAAACCCAGGACTTCAAAGTCCATTGCCCAGGCTTAATCGACCGCTTTTTATATCCAAGCAGCGCAAGCCAGAGGATCAAACCGGCCCCAATTGTGCCGAGCGTATAGCCATACCAGCTACTGCCGCTGTGCCGCGGTTCAACATCAATGAGCGCGTAGCTGAACAGGGCGAGGACAGAGAGAGCCGCTGAAATCTTCAGCCAACGATAGTCCGCATGTTTCAGGAAGGAGACATGGCTCGTCCCGCCAAGACGCTTTTTGCTATTTCCAGAAGGGTGCGATGCCATGGATTAATCGCCCTTCTGCATTTGCGAAACGCTCAAGAACTGTTCCGGCGAAATGCGGATAGCAGCCCCCGTGGGGCAGGCGCGCACGCAACTTGGCCCGCCTTCAAGGCCAGAGCACATATCGCACTTAATCGCCTTTTTCGGCGCTTCAGGATTGCCGTGTTTCTTTGACCATTTGGCGCTGGGCTCCCCGGGGCCGGGGCCTGTGCCAAAGAGCAGCCAATTGAGCAGAGGTGGTTTTTCCGGCGGCACCTTGTCCATCCGGATCACCCCATAGGGGCAGCCGCGCTGACAATTGCCACAGCCGATGCAGGTGTCATCAATGAACACTTCCCCATCAATCCCGCGATGGATCGCATTGGGCGGGCAATCGGCCATGCAATGCGGATGCTCGCAATGCCTACACGAGGTTGGCACGTGCAGATGGGCATAGGTTTTGCCCGCTTCCCGATCCAATCGTGACAGACCGTCATGGCTATCCGCGCAAGCCTTTTCACAGTTATCGCACCCGACGCAGAGCTTTTCATCAATCAGCAGGACGTCGGTTGCTTCGCCAATCCCATTTTCAACAAGGAAGCTCGCGACCGAAGAATACATATCCGACACATCGGAGAATGTGCTCTTCATCGTCTCAATATGGGCGTTCACATCCTTACGCGTCGCCATATCGACCTTGAGCCGCTCCAGCAGCGCCGGATTGCGCTCCAAAAGGCCTCTAAAGGCATCGCCATTGAGCTTAATCACTTCTGACTTGACGGCGGCACGCACGGTGGCCGTCCTGCGTCCACCTTCGATCAGCGCCATTTCCCCGACATAGGAGCCGGCGGGAAGATAGGAGAGGAACACAGCTTTGCCGCCAATGGTCCGTTCAACCACCATAGACCCGACGCGAATAACGTAAATATCGTAGCTCTCGTCGCCCTCACTGATAATCGCATCACCAGCGCGCATGCTGATCGTTTCAGCGCTTTCGACAATATCGGCTATATCCGTGGGGCTCAATCCGGCCTTGAACAGTTGCAGCAACTGGCGCTCAATAGACACGCGGGTGACGGCACGCTTCACCGTCGGCACGGTTGCAATCAGCTTGAGCGCCGCTGTGCGCGGAATTTCCATCAGGATGCTGTCTTCAGCAGCCACAACGGTTGCACCACGTTTACGTCCGGAAATCAGGCCGACTTCGCCAAACATCGCGCCTGTCCCGATGGGAACAATGATGGAAGGATCCGTCGGGCTCACCTGAACATGAACAGAGCCCTGCGCCACATTGAACAGGGAAGAACCCGGCGCACCACGTTCAAAAACGACATCGCCCTTGCGTACAAAGCTAACATCGCTGTCGAGCGTGAATTCGCGCATTTGCAAGGGCGTGAGTTCGCGCAATATGTCAATTTGGGTGCGCAGCAAATCCAGCCATTCATCAACCGACCTTTTGCCCGACAGCGCGCGGAATTTGGCTTCCAGAATTGGCTCGTCCGCAGGCTTGAGATCAGCATTCCCATTGATGAACTCCACGACGTCATAGCCTTGGTTCATGCAATGCTTGATGAGCGGATAGCCGGCGAGCGCACCGATGACGAAGATGCCAGGCGCAGTCGATTCAAACACGGGGGAAAGGATCGGGAAGGCTTCCCGGTCCTTACTGCTAAATTCTATGCCGCAGCTTTCGACAAAGCCGCGGGGAGGGGCAGACCCCATACGCGCAATGATTCGATTGCACGGAATGCGCAGCTCCCCATCACGCGTGTCGAGGACGATGTGATCCGCCTCAATCCGGTTGGTTGAGGTTTCGGTGAAAATCGTCACTCGGCCTTCTTCGGCCGCAGCCGTTAGGGCTTTGACGTTGGCATCCTTTGCCCGGCTAAAATCAGCAGAACGATTGACGATTGAAACCACATTGCGCTGTTCCGGATCAGCGGCGAGGCCGAGCGCATTTTCAATGCCCGCGTCACCTGCACCCACAACCGTAATATGTTCATCCAAAATCGCTGTTGGATCATCCAGCTGATATTCAACGTGAGGCAGATCACCGCCGGGACAGCGCATCAAATTGGGGTTGCCTTGGGTGCCAATGGCAAGAATGACGGCTTCGGCGTTGATTGTTTCCCCATCCGCCAGTTTCAGCTCAAATTTGCCGGGCCCACCTGAGATGGCTGTGACTTCGGAGCGATAGCGGACAAGAACATTTTGGCTAGCGGCTTGATCATTCCAAGTCTGGAGGATCTTCTCGCGCTTTCCGGCATCAAAATCCATGTCAGACCGCAGCACCAACTGGCTGGGCGTTGCCATGACATGCTTACCTTTTTGATAGCGGAAAATGGTATCAGACAAATGGTCCGTCTTTTCCAAAAGAACATGGGCCATGCCGAGTTGCGCTGCGCGTGCAGCCGCACTCAATCCCGCCGGTCCAGAACCGACAATTGCCACCTTATAGGTGCTTGTCACGTTAATGCCCCCCGCAAAGCCGCACGCCCCCGATGCGTGACTTAAAAAAAGTCGTAAATAAAATATTTACCTCTTTTTATGTTGTCGCACAGTCTATTAGGTGAGCGCAAGCGAGATAGCCCGATGGACATAGGAGTATAAATGCCAAAGAGATTTGAAATTCAGTCAAAGCACATCCTAATTGGCTCAATATGTATTGCCGTTGCGGCAATCTCCTGGTCAGTTGTCCGATCAAATGGCGCAAATAGCCCGGTTGAGGCCTCTGAAACACTGGCTCCGGGCCAGGATGTTGAGAAGTCTATCGCCGCTTTAGAACAAAAACTTGCTCAGAATCCCGATGACGCAGAGGGCTGGCGCATGCTTGGCTGGTCCCGCTTCAACATGGGTGCCTATGCAAAGGCGGCCGAAGCTTATCGAAATGCGACAAAAATAGCGCCGAATAATGGAGATTATTGGTCGAGCTTGGGTGAGTCGCTCGTTCAAGACGCGTCAGGTCCTTTTGGTCAGGAAGCTGTTGCCGCATTCCGCAAGGCGCTTACGATCGACCCGAAAGATCCCCGAGCACGCTATTTCCTTGGTGTTCAAAAGGATCTTGTGGGCGACAGTCAGGGTGCGATTAATGACTGGATCGCGCTGCTAAACGACACCCCGAAAGGCGCGCCTTGGGAACAAGGTGTGCGCGACACAATTTCCAAGGTCGCCGCCGAACATAAGATTGATGTATCAGGGCGCATGGTCGCATCCGCGCCGGCGCCTATGCCAAGTTCTCCAGCGACAGATGCTATCCCTGGGCCGTCAGCCTCGCAATTGGCGCAGGCTTCTTCGCTCCCTCCAAGCCAGCAGGCCGAAATGGTCAATGAGATGGTCAATGGGCTTGAGCGTAAACTGGCCGCCGATGGCCGCAATGAAGCGGGCTGGTTACGCTTGATGCGCGCACGCATGGTGATGGGCCAAAAGGATAAAGCCAAGCAAGCCAGAGACAAGGCGCTGCAAATCTTCAGCGCTGATAAGGGCGCGGTTGGGCGGATTAAGGCGGCTTCCGACACACTCGGCATTCCGAGTTAAAAAAAAGGCGCCGCAAGGGGCGCCTGTTCAAAAAAAGAGGGGCCGCCCGAGCGTTCGGACGGCCCCTTATTTGGGTTTGCTTAGACGACGCCAAATGCCAACATGGCATCGGCAACTTTCTTGAAGCCTGCGATGTTCGCGCCGCGAACATAATCGACATGACCATTGCCAACGGTGCCATATTGGACACAGCGGGCGTGGATGCCTTCCATAATGTCCAGAAGCATCTGCTGAAGCTCTTCTTCCTTCCAAGAACGACGTTCGCTGTTCTGGCTCATTTCCAGACCGGAAACAGCAACACCACCCGCATTTGCGGCCTTGCCCGGGGCAAAGAGGATCTTGGCATCGCGGAAGACATGCGCACCTTCCAAATTGGTCGGCATATTGGCACCTTCGCTGACCGCGATGCAGCCATTTGCAACAAGTGCGCGAGCATCATCGCCGAGAAGCTCATTCTGCGTGGCGCAGGGCAGGGCGACATCGCAGGGCACATTCCAAGGGGTTTTGCCCGCATGGAACACAGCCTTTGGATAAGCAGCGACATATTCTTCAATACGACCGCGACGCTTGTTCTTGAGTTCCTTGACCCAATTGATCTTGTCCTGGTCCATACCGTCCGGATCGTGGACAAAGCCGCTGCTGTCTGACAGGGTTA
>CAMAQU010000121.1 GCA_945860425.1 Sphingomonas paucimobilis | reverse complement strand
GGGCGGCAGGTGATGGCCCATTATTCGGTGCTGGTAAAAGGCTTGGCGCAAATGTTCGTCGCCGGCCCGCCTGTGGTTGCCGCCGTGGGGGAAAATCGCACCAAGGAAGATTTGGGTGGGTCCACCATCCACGCCAAAAATGGCGCGATTGATGATGAAGCCGAGAGCGAAGCCGATGCCTTTGCCAAAGCACGACGCTTCCTCTCTTACCTCCCCTCCTCTGTCCATGACCTGCCAACCCGCAAACCGCCCACGGACAAGCCGGATCGGCGCGATCCCACCTTGATCGAAGCGGTGCCGCGCGATAGCCGCCACCTCTATAAAATCCGCCCCATTATTGAGGCGGTGGTCGATCAGGACAGCTTTTTTGAAATTGGCCGCCAACATGGGACGAGCGTGGTGACGGGCTTTGCCCGGCTGGATGGCTATCCAGTCGCGATCCTTGCTTCTGACCCAATGGTCCTTGGCGGCCTATGGACGGCGGCGAGCGCCCGCAAGCTGGAACGCTTTGTTGATCTGGCCGATACCTTCCATCTGCCGCTCATCCATCTGGTCGATGTCCCCGGCTTCCTGATCGGCCGCAAGGCAGAGGATGAGGCGACCATCCGCTTTGGCAGTCGCGCGATGATGGCCATGTATCAGGCCAAGGTGCCAACCTGCGCCGTCATCCTGCGCAAGGCCTATGGCATGGCGGGCAGCGCCCACGCCAACCTCTCGCGCCACAAATGGCGCTATGCTTGGCCCTCAGGCGATTGGGGGAGCTTGCCCATCTCAGGCGGGCTGGAGGCGGCCTATAAATCCGATCTGGAAGCCAGCGACAATCCCAAGGCGCTGCTCAAGGACATTCAAAAGCGCCTCAATGACGTTCGCAGCCCGTTCCGCACGGCCGAGAAGTTCGGGATCGAAGATATCATCGACCCGCGCGACACCCGGCCCCTACTCTGCGAATTTGTAGACCATGCCTATCGCGTTTTGGAGCCGGGGCCTGTTGCCAAGGGCTGGCGCTGTTGAAGGAGCTTAAAGCCGCGGCACATGCTGGCTGATGCAGTGGAAGCTGCCGCCGCCTGTTAGAATATGGGTGGCAGGTAGGCCGACAGTCTCGCGATCGGGGAAGAGCTTGGCAACGGCGGCAACCGCTTTGGCATCGCTCGGCCCACCATAGGTCGGCACCACGACTGTCGCATTGCCGATATAGAAATTCATATGGCTGGCGGGGATTGGCTCCCCATCTTCATCCACATGCAGGCCAGCTGACGGGATGTGCACAATCTCCACCGGCCAATCCTGCGCGCGCGACAGGGCATCGGCAAAAATGGCTGCATTGGGATCATCATCGCCAAAGGCTTCGGGCAGGGCCAAAACACCGGGCGCCACAAAGCGGGCGAGGTTATCGATATGGCCGTCCGTATGGTCATTGAGCAAGCCGACGCCGAGCCAAAGGATCTGTGAGAGACCAAGATCGGCGGACAGCTTCTCCTCAATCTCGCGCCGCGCCAATTTCGGGTTGCGATTGGGGTTGAGCAGGCATTGCCCGGTCGTCACGCACAGGCCCGCGCCATCGACATCAATCGCGCCACCTTCCAGCACCCAATCGCGGGTCTGGCGATCAAGACCCGCCTTGGCACACAAGACGCGGGCAAGATCATCATCCAAGGGGGAAGGATATTTCCCGCCCCACCCATTGCCGAGATAATCAAGGGCCAAGGGCTTGCCATCATCCGCGACAAGGATCGGCCCGGTATCGCGCAGCCAAATATCGAAAAAGGGGGCCGCCACAATCTCAACGCCGGGGGCCGCAAGGTCGCGCGCCGCGTCTTGCGCCTGTGCATTGGCGCAGACCAGACGCACCGTTTCCCCAGCGCCATCAGCATGGACGGCATTGGCAAAGGCCGCGACTTCCGCTTGCGCGCCCTCTAAATCCTCGAGCCACAAGTCGGCCGCGCTTGGAAAGCCGATCCAGACGCTGTCATGCAGCGCCCATTCAGGGGGTTGGATGCGGGCCATGGGATCTCCAAAGAATATGCTGCGCCCCTGATGGCAAAGCGCGGCGGCGGCGACAACGAAAAAGGGCGGCCCCGAAGGACCGCCCTTTCGAAAACGGATTTGAACCAGAATTTAGCGCGAATAAAATTCGACGACCAGATTCGGTTCCATCTTCACCGGATAGGGCACTTCATCAAGCGTCGGGACGCGCGTGAAGGTCACCTTGGCGGTGCCATCGGGAACGACATAATCAGGAATGTCACGCTCTGCGAGACCCTGCGCTTCGAGGACGAGCGCCATTTCCTGCGCCCTATTGCCCAGGCTGATCTCATCACCCGGCTTCACCGGACGCGAGGCAATGTTGCACTTCTCGCCATTGACGCGGATGTGGCCGTGGTTGACCAGCTGACGCGCGGCAAAAATGGTCGGGGCGAACTTGGCGCGATAGACAATCGCATCCAAACGGCGCTCCAGCAGACCGATCAGGTTCTGCGACGTATCGCCCACCATACGGTCGGCTTCCTGATAGGCGCGCTTAAACTGCTTTTCGGTGATGTCGCCATAATAGCCCTTCAGCTTCTGCTTTGCGCGCAGCTGAATACCATAGTCGGATACTTTGCCCTTGCGACGCTGGCCGTGCTGGCCGGGGCCATATTCACGCTTGTTCACCGGGGATTTGGGACGGCCCCAAATATTTTCGCCCATACGGCGATCGAGCTTATGCTTGGCGCTATGGCGCTTCGACATGATCATTCTCCAATTGCGTTTCGTTTCAGTTCCGGAACCGCGCAACGAGCCAAAAACTCGCCGGACACCTGCTTCACCGGAGTGCAGGGTCAATTGCGGAAGACCGGGCGAATAGCGCCACAGCCCCAAGAGTCAAGTGCTGCGACGCCGATGCACGCCTTCCAGCGCGCTCAAAACCCCCCTGAGGGTGCGGATTTCATTGGCATTCCAAGCCGGCTTGGTGAGCACCGTCCGCAAGGTGCGCTTGGTCACATGCACGCGATCTGGCGGGAAAAAATAGCCTGTGTCGGCCAGCATGTCGTCAAGATGACCAATCAGCCCTTCTAATTCCACCTGCGGCGCTGGGGGATCCAGATCCACGAGTGGGGGGCTTTCCAGCGCGACATGCTTTGACCATTCATAGGCGACAAGGATGACCGCTTGGGCCAGGTTGAGCGAGCCAAATTCTGGGTTGATCGGCACGGTCAGGATCGTGCGGGCCAGCGTCACATCATCCGTTTCCAGCCCAGAGCGTTCCGGCCCGAATAAAATGGCGGTGCGTCCGGCCTGATGGTGGATTTCTTGCGCCGCCACTTCGGGGGTCACGACAGGTTTGATGAGGCCGCGTTTGCGCACCGTTGTTGCATAGACATGCACGCAATCCGCGACCGCGTCGGCCACGCTGTCAAACACTTGGGCATTCTCAAGGACGATATCGGCGCCAGCCGCGGCCGGGCCAGCCGACGGATTGGGCCAGCCATCGCGCGGGGCGACAAGGCGCATCTCGATCAGCCCGAAATTGAGCATGGCGCGGGCCGCCTTGCCGATATTCTCCCCAAGTTGCGGCCGAACAAGAACGAAAATCGGGGGCATTGTTACTTGCGCGCCGCCTCGGCAATGCTGCCGGCAAAATCTTCAAAATCGCGCGGTTCGGTAAAGTCACGATAGACAGACGCAAAGCGGATATAGGCAACGCCATCCAGCCCTTTAAGTCCTTCCATCACCAATTCCCCAATGGTGGACGCGCTGACTTCGCTTTCGCCGGATGTTTCCAACTGACGCTGAATGCCAGAGACCAGTCGCTCAATCTTGGCCGGCTCAATCGGCCGCTTGCGACACGCAATGGTGACGGAGCGTTCCAGCTTTTCCCGGTCAAAGCTTTGCCGCCGCCCTTCAGACTTCACGACCGTCAATTCGCGCAACTGAATGCGTTCAAACGTCGTAAAGCGCGCGCCGCACGCCTCGCACTGGCGTCGCCTGCGAATGGCCCCATTATCCTCGGTGGGACGCGAGTCCTTTACCTGGCTGTCCTCATGGGCGCAAAATGGGCAGCGCAAGGATCAAAGCCCTTCGTAAATTGGGAAGCGGGCACACATGGCCTCCACCCGGTCGCGCACATGCGCCTCAATCTGAGCATCGCCCGCTTCGCCATTTTTACGCAGGCAATCCACCACTTCAGAAATCATCTGCCCGATCTGGCGGAATTCTTCCGGGCCAAAGCCCCGCGTGGTCCCCGCAGGCGTCCCCAAGCGAATGCCAGAGGTGAGCGTCGGCTTTTCATCATCATACGGGATGTTGTTTTTGTTGCAGGTGATCGACGCCCGGTCGAGCGCCTTTTCGGCATGCTTGCCCTTGGCCTGTTTCGGCCGCAAATCGACCAGCATGGAGTGGTTGTCTGTGCCGCCGGACACAATATCCAGCCCCTGTTCCTGCAGCGCTGCCGCCAACGCCTTGGCATTGGCCGCCACGGCATGGGCATAGGCCTTAAACTCCGGCTGCATCGCCTCGGCAAAGGCAACCGCCTTGGCCGCGACAATATGCATCAGCGGGCCACCCTGAAGCCCGGGGAAGATCGCGCTGTTAAACTTCTTCGCCAAGGCTTCATCATTGGAGAGGATAATGCCAGAGCGCGGGCCGCGCAGCGACTTATGGGTTGTCGTCGTCGTCACATGGGCGTGGGGCACGGGGCTGGGGTGCGCACCCCCCGCAACCAGGCCCGAAATATGCGACATATCAGCGAGCAAATAGGCGCCGACTTCATCCGCAATTTCGCGGAAACGGGCCCAATCCCAAAAGCGGGAATAGGCCGTTCCGCCGCAGATGATGAGCTTCGGCTTAGTCTCCCGGGCAATCCGGGCGACCTCATCCATATCGATGACCTGGTCATCCCGGCGTACACCATAGGGAATGGGGTTGAACCATTTGCCCGACATGTTGACCGGCGCTCCATGCGTCAAATGGCCACCAGCGGCCAGATCCAGACCCATGAAGCTATCCCCCGGCTGCAACAGCGCAAGGAACACCGCTTGGTTCATCTGGCTGCCCGAATTGGGCTGCACATTGGCAAAATTGCACCCGAACAGCGCCTTTGCGCGCTCAATCGCCAAAGTTTCAATCTCGTCCACATATTCGCAGCCGCCATAATAGCGACGACCCGGATAGCCTTCGGCATATTTGTTCGTGAGGATCGACCCTTGGGCCTCAAGCACCGCGCGCGAGCAAATATTCTCTGAGGCAATCAGCTCAATCTTATCGCGCTGTCGATCCAGCTCCTTGCCGATCCAGCCTGCAATTTCCGGATCGCTCTCGGCCAGACTGCGCGAGAAAAAACCCTTGGTAACGGTGTAAGAGGCGGCGGTGCTGCTGCTCATGCGGGATCCTTGGCAAAGACGGGGTTGGACAATTTGGTCACGCGGCGGACATGGCGGTCGCCGCCAAAGGGTGTGGTGAGAAAGGCTTCGATACAGGCCTTGGCCATATCTACGCCCGTCAGCCGGGCACCCATCGCCAACACATTGGCGTCATTATGCTCGCGCGACAGCCGGGCCGACAAAGGCTCTGACACCAGCGCACAACGACAGGCGGAATTGCGATTAACGGCAATGGAAATGCCAATGCCGGAACCGCAAAGCGCAATGCCGCGCTCCGCATCTCCCGCTGCGACTGCGGCCGCAAGCTTATAGCCATAATCGGGATAATCGACGCTGGTGGCAT
>CAMAQU010000120.1 GCA_945860425.1 Sphingomonas paucimobilis | reverse complement strand
GAGGGACAAGATCCTTGTCTTCAACGGCTGTTATCATGGTGCGGTGGATGATGTGTTTGTCGACTTGCGCAATGGCCATCCCGAAACCCGACGCAGTCTCGTTGGCCAAGTCTGGGATGTGCGCAAGCACACCATCGCCATTGAGTTTAACGATGGTCGCGCACTGGAGGCCGCCCTTGACCGGGGGGATGTTGCCTGTGTGCTGGCAGAGCCTGTCATGACCAATTGCGGCATGGTTCTGCCCCGTCCCGGCTTTCTGGCGCTGATGCGCGAGGCAACAGCACGGACGGGTACGATCCTGATTTGGGATGAAACGCACACGATTTCGTCCGGGCCGGGCGGGCATTCAGGGACTTTTGGCCCGGCAGGCGATATGTTTGTCATCGGCAAATCCATTGGCGGGGGTGTGCCCTGTGCGGCCTTTGGCTTTTCTGATCTCGTCGCCCAGCAGATGGAGACAGCGCGCGCCAAATTGCCGCCCGGCCATTCTGGCATTGGCACAACCTTATCGGCCAATGCGCTGACTATTGCGGCCATGTATGCGATGCTGGATGATGTAATGTCGCCCACGGCCTATGCCCATATGATTGGCCTGGCCCAGCAATTGGCAGGCCGGATTGAAGGCTTGATTGAGCGGCATCGGCTGGATTGGCACGTCTCCAGTGCTGGCGCGCGCGTCGAATTTATCTGTAGCGACCATCTGCCTGCCAATGGCTCTGAGGCGCGCGCAGCCATGGACCCAGAGCTGGAAGGGCTGATCCATCTGATGCTGGTCAACCGGGGAACTTTGCTCGCCCCTTTCCACAATATGATGCTCGTCAGCCCGGTGACATCAATGCATCAAGTCGAGCATTTGGTCGCAAACCTTGACGCGGCGCTTTGCGCGTTGGAATGAAGGGGCATGACCCACGCCCAATCTTCGCATCAAATCGCTTCGCTCGCTGAGGCAGAGGCCTTTTTTGCCGCCCATCCCGATGTGGATGCCGTCGACATTATCTTCACCAATATGTGTGGCGTCCCGCGCGGCAAGCGGTTGCGGCGGCATGAGGTGCTGGCCGTTTACAAAGATGGGCGGTTCCTTCCCGGCTCTGCCGTGATTGTCGACATTACGGGCCGCGATACCGAGGAAACTGGCCTTGTCTGGGAAGATGGCGATGCAGATCGGCATATTCGCCCCATCCCCGGCACTCTGGTTCCTGCCCCTTGGGCTGGCCCGAAGGCCGCGCAATTCCTGACCGGATTTTATGAGCTGGACGGCACCCCCAATGATCTCGATCCGCGCCATGTGCTGGGCCGCGTTCTGGATCGGCTGGCGGGCCATGGGCTGACACCCGATGTGGCGGTGGAGTTGGAATTTTATCTGGTCGATGCAAAGCGGGCAAAAAATGGACGGCCCATCCCTGCCCGATCCCCCTCATCCGGCGAAACACCGCAGGATATTCAGGTTTATGGCTTGGCTGAGATGGAGGATTTCCGACCCTTTTTCGATGAGCTTTATGCTTCTGCTGATGCACAGGGCCTGCCGCTGGAAGCCGCCATCTCTGAATATGCGCCGGGCCAGTTTGAAATGACGCTGGCGCATAAGGCAGATGCGCTGCGCGCCTGTGATGACGCGATCCTGCACAAGCGCATGGTGAAGGCCGTTGCCCAGAAATATGGCATGGAAGCGACCTTCATGGCCAAGCCATTTGAAGACAGTGCGGGCAATGGCATGCATCTTCACGCCTCCTTGCTGGATGCGGCGGGCAAAAATGCCTTTGCCAGCGAAGACCCAGCGGGCACGCCTCTCCTCCGCCAGGCCATTGCCGGGATGCAGGCGACGATCAGCGATGCCTTTTTGATCTTTGCGCCCAATGCCAACAGCTATCGCCGGTTCAAGGCCAATAGCTATGCGCCCGTTGCCCCAACTTGGGGCGTGAACAACCGCACCGTCAGCTTCCGCGTGACAGCAGGACCTGCAGCGAGTCGTCATGTTGAACATCGCATTGGCGGGGCGGATGCCAACCCCTACCTCGCCATGGCGGCGATGCTGGCGGGCATGTGCCACGGCATTGAGCATAAGCTAGACCCCGGCGCCCCTGTCGTCGGTAATGGCTATGAAGCCGCAACGACCGCGCCAGCCATGCCGACCAATTGGTTTGCCGCACTTGACCGCTTCACAGCGTCTGACCTGATGAAAGACTATCTGGGTGCGCGCTTTGTTGAGATGTATGGCATTGTGAAACGGACCGAGCAGGAACGCTTCTTCGCGTCAGTCCCCGATCTGGATTATGCTTGGTATCTGCGCACAGCCTAGGTGGCTGACAGATCAGCGAAAATTATCGGCGTAAGCTTGAAGCTTCAGGACGCGCGGCGCGGCGGGCACGACATGATAGGTCAGGCCATGCTTATCCGCATAGGCTTTCGCCGCCTCCAGCGTCGGGAAGCTTAAGGTCACCTGCGTCTGGGTGTCGCCTGATCCAGCCCAACCCATCAGCGGATCTGGGCGCATCGCGTCCTGACGTTCAAATTCAAGAACCCAGCTGCCTGTGCCATAACGGCCCGACTGCATGGCGTTCTTTGCCTTTTGGATGATGCGTGCGTGCGTCATGGCCGCCCTTTCCTCCAATCCGTCGTTGCGATCAAGGGGAATCGCGCAGGATTTAACTTCGCGCCTGTGCCTTTTTGGTTTTCAGGCTGGCGGTGGCACTGGCCGGATCATCGGGCCAATTATGCTTGGGGTAGGCGCCCCGCATCTCTTTTGCGACATCGCGCCAGCTGCCCGCCCAAAAGCCCGGCAGATCCCGCGTCGTCTGGATGGGGCGGCCCGCGGGGGAGGTGAGCGAGAGGATCAGCGGCACCCGATCCGGGCCGATGACCGGATGGTCGGTTACGCCAAACAAAGCCTGAACGCGCAATTCTACCATAGGGCCGCCGTCTGCCGCATAATCAATGGGATGCGTGGTGCCCGCGGGCGACGTGAAATTTGCAGGCGCCAGCCGATCCAGCATTTGCTGCCCATCCCAGCCGATAAGGCCGCGCAGTGCATTGCCCCAAGCGCCTTCATCAATATCCGACAGTCGCCTTTTGCCGGTGAGCAAGGGGGCCAGCCAGAGATCTAGCGATGCGAGCAAGGCGGTATCGGTCACAGCGTCCAGCCCGGCCCAATGGGCGCGGGTCCGCAGCCGATCAACAGAGGGGGGCCAGGGCAGGATTGTGAGGCCGTGGATGCGCACCGCCTCGAGCAAGGCCTGGGCAATGGCATCCGGGCTGGCGGTGCTGTCTTGCCCCTTGGCGAGCGTGATGGCCCCCAAATGTCGCCCGCTTTCGGCGCGCACGCCGCCCGTTGCGGGATCAAAGCTCAGCCGCGTGCCGCTTTCTATGTCATCCGCAAAAAGCGCGTCCACCTGCGCGCGGTCAATTGGAACAGCGGACATAATTCGGGCGCCCGATGCGGCCCCTTGAATATCGGCAACTGCCAGCCAATCAGCGCGGGCCAGTGGGGAAGTCGGGTCAAGGCGAAAGCCCCGACCCCCGACGCTGATCCAATTTTCGCCGCGTGCATCACGCCGCTTGGCCAGTCGGTCAGGAAAGCCAAGCGCGATGATGGCGGCGAGATCAAGGTCTCGCTCTGGCCCGGCTTGGCTTGAGGCGGTGGCCAGTTTTTCCAGCCGCTGGGCGAGCCGTCGGGCCGCCTCTGCACGTGGCCCGCGCTCTCTACGCCACCGGGTGCGCCGGGCTTCGAGATCCGCATCCTGCCCGCCAAGGCCGCGTTCAGACAAGAGCATGGCCGCTTCTGCCGCCAGAGGTGCCGCGCCAGACGCGGCAGCGGTCAGCAGCATATGGGCAAGCCGGGGCGGCAGCGGCAGGCCCGCGACCGCACGGCCATGAGCGGTTGGCCGCCCATCACCATCAAGCGCGCCAAGCGTGGTCAGCCGGGCCCGCGCCTCTGCCAGGGCAGCAGCAGGCGGCGGATCAAGCCAGGCCAGCTGCATCGGGTCGGTCACGCCCCAAAGGGCACAATCGAGCAGCAGGGGAGACAAATCGGCCTCTAATATCTCTGGGGGATCATAGGGCGGCAGGCCCGCCGTCGCGGCCTCTTCCCACAAGCGATAGGCAATGCCCGGCTGTTGTCGCGCAGCCCGGCCCGCGCGCTGGGTGGCGGCGGCTTGGCTGACGCGTTCTGTCACCAGTCGGGCCACACCCGCCGCCCGGTCATAACGGGCGCGACGAGCAAGGCCCGAATCCACAATGATCCGGACCCCATCAATGGTGAGGCTGGTTTCGGCAATGGCGGTGGCCAAAATCACCTTGCGATTGCCGCTTTTGCGCAGCGCGGCCTGTTGGTCAGCCGGATCAAGGCTCCCATGCAGGCGGTGAAGCTGAGCCGGGATCCCGTCCAGCCTTTCGGCCGTGCGCTCAATCTCCCCTACGCCTGGCAGAAAGGCGAGGATGTCTCCCTGTTCTTCTGACAGCGCGCGACGGATGGCGGCGGCCATTTCATCCTCAATCCGGGCTTCGGCTCGCCGGCCAATATGGCGCAGTTCAAGCGGGAAGATACGCCCTTGGCTCTCAATCACGGGGGCGGAGAGAAGCCGCGCGAAGCGCGCGCCATCCAGCGTGGCCGACATGGCGACCAGCCGCAAATCGGGGCGCAATCCTGCTTGGGCGTCAAGCGCAAGGGCAAGGCCAAAATCGCTATCGAGGCTGCGTTCATGCACTTCGTCAAACAAGACCGCCGAGACACCCGCCAGCTCCGGGTCCGCCTGTATCCGGTTGCGGAAAATGCCTTCGGTTAAGACAAGGATGCGCGTGCCCGCCGAGTGTCGGCTTTCCATGCGGGTTGCATAGCCCACCAGCGCCCCAATGGGCGTGTTCAATTGGTCTGCTATGCGCTCTGCCGCCGCGCGCGCGGCAAGGCGGCGGGGGGAGAGCAACAGGATCTGCCCGGTGCACCAAGGCTGATCGAGAAGAGCGGGGGCCACAGCAGTTGTCTTGCCAGCCCCTGGCGGGGCAACGAGCACGGCATTTGGCCCAACGCCAAGCGTTGCCAATAAATCCGGCAGCACGGCATGAATTGGAAGCGTCACAGCGCCTTAATAGGCGCGGGCAATGGCAAATTCGACCGCCTCAATCAGCGCCGCCTTTGCCTTGCTTTGCGGAAAAGGCCCCAGCGCATCAATGGCACGGCGGCCATAGAGCCGGGCTTTCTCAAATGTGTCTGCAATCGCCCCCGTTTGGGTGACGAGGCTTTGAGCATGGGCCAGATCTTCATCTGACACGCGCCGCCCTTCCATAGCATCCGTCCAAAAGGCGCGGTCGGCATCGCTGCCGCGCGCCATCGCCAGAATGACAGGCAGAGTCATTTTGCCATCGCGGAAATCATCGCCCACACCCTTACCCATAGTCGCTGCATCCGACGTATAGTCAATCGCATCGTCGACAAGCTGGAAAGCAATGCCGAGATTGCGGCCATAGGCATCGAGCGCGAGCTCCACCGACTCATCCCGCTCTGCAATGACAGCCGAGATGCGACAGGCCGCTGCAAAGAGCGCTGCTGTTTTGGCGCCTATGATATCCAGATATTGGTCTTCGTGCGTCGCGACTTGGCGTTGGGCGCTGAGCTGATTGACTTCGCCCTCGGAGATTACCGCACTTGCGCCAGAGAGGATTTTCAAAATCTTCAGACTGCCGTCTTCCACCATCAGTTCAAACGCGCGGCTGAAGAGGAAATCCCC
>CAMAQU010000119.1 GCA_945860425.1 Sphingomonas paucimobilis | reverse complement strand
CACGCAGCCGCGATGAAATGCGCGCGCTTGAGGCTTTGGGCCTTGGCAGCGACGATGATTTTGAAGCGGTGCGCACCGCCTGGCGCAAGCTTGCCAAGGAAAATCACCCCGATGTTCGGCCCGGCGATACAGAGGCGGCAGACCGGTTTCAGAAAATTCAGGCGGCCTATGATGTGCTCAAGGCAGCGGAAGACCGTAGGCTCGCGCTTTAAGGGCCTTCGTCCAGACTATCGGGCACGGGCGGCTTGCCGGAAATGGCCTTGGCCAAAGCCTCCCCCTCTTCAAAGCTAGCAATGCCGGGCAGCTCCAGCGCGCCATCGCTGATCGGTGCGGACAGGGTTGGGCCGGGCAGCGGCTTTCCATCCAGCGTAACGATCAGCGTCTTGCCCGCTGCATCCTTGGTCAGGCGGAGCAGACGGGGCGCGGCCTTGGGCGTCAGGGTGATCAAAATCGCCGGTTCCCCACCTAGAGAGGCGAGTGCGCGCGCATCCAAAATCTCTGCCTCTGCAAAGGCTTCCCCCGCGATGCGAAAATCGCGCGCGGCAAAAGCCGGGCTGCTCAAGGCCATGCTGGCGATGAGGGTGGAGACAAGGCGCATCATGATCCTCCTATATGTCGGCCCGCTGTCTCGCGGATCAGCGCAATCATATTGGGAATGCCCTGCGTCCGGTTGGACGACAGCTGGTTTTTAAGGTCAAAGGGCGCAAGCGCCGCCTCAATATCGGTTGCGAGAATATCGGCCGCGGTCGCATCCTGCACCGTTTTCAGGACAAGCGCGATAATCCCCTTGGTGATGGCCGCATTGCTATCGGCCAGAAAATGCAGCCGCCCCTCATCCCCCGCCATGGGATAGACCCAGACGCTGGCCGAACAGCCGCGCACCAATGTCGCGTCTGTTTTCAGGGCATCGGGCATCGGCTCGAGCGCGCGGCCAAGATCAATCAGCAGGCGATAGCGATCATCAGGGTCGAGGAAATCATATTCCTCATGCAAATCCAAAAGGCTGGTCATGGGGTCCTAATCAACAATTTGAACGAGCAATTTGTCGATCTTGCGGCCGTCCATATCCACAACCTCAAATCGATAGCCCTGTTCGGTGAAATATTCGCCCGTAACGGGAATGCGCTTCAACCGATCGAGCACAAAGCCCGCAACGGTCGCAAAGTCCCGGTCTTCGCCCAGCGACAGGCCAATGCGTTCGGCGAGGCTATCGGCGGTGGCCCATCCGGCGACGAGCAAGCTGCCATCGTCGCGCGCAACAATGGCCGGCTCATCTTCGGCATCCTGATCCGACACAAAGTCGCCAGCAATGGCTGACAGCAAATCGGCCGGGGTCACAATCCCTTCAAAATGCCCATATTCATCATGGACGAGCGCAATGGGCACATCGGCGCGGCGCAGCGCCTCTAACGCGTCCATCGCATCGACCTGATCCGGGACAATGGGCGCGCGCTTCATCAGAGCCTTCAGGTCTAGTTTCTTGCCCATTAGTTCGGCCGCCAACAAATCCCGCGCGCCGACCACACCCACAATTTCATCCACCGACCCCCGGGCGATGAGCAACCGACTGTGCGGGGAGGCGAGAACAGCTTGATGGATCGCCTTGGCATCCGCTTTTTCATCGATCCAATCGATTTCGGTGCGCGGCGTCATCACCTCGCGCACGGGGCGATCGGCCAAGCGCACAACACCAGAGATGATGGCGCGTTCGCTTTCTTCAATAATTCCGGATTTTGAGGCTTCGGCGACAATCAGGTGCAGCTCTTCGGCAGTCACATGGCTGTCCGATTCGCGGTTCAGCCCAAGCAGTCGGAAAATCAGTGCGCTTGTGCGATCCAGCAGCCAGACAATGGGGGCGGTGATCCGCGCCAGCATCACCATTGGCACTGCCATCACCACGGCAATGGGTTCGGGCGCGCGCAGGGCAAATTGCTTGGGCACCAATTCCCCTATGATCAGCGAAGCAAAGGTGGTGAGGCCAATGACCAGCCCAAAGCCGACATCATCCGCCCAAGCGACGGGCAGACCAAGGAGCACCAGCCGCTCCGCCACAGGTCCGCTCAGACTCGCGCCGGAATAAGCACCCGCGATAATCCCGATCAGCGTGATGCCAATTTGCACGGTGGATAAAAAGCGCCCCGGATTGGACGCGAGCGAGATGGCGGTTTGCGCGCCTTTCAGCTGGCTTTTGCGCGTGATGGCATCCAGCCGCGCCCGCCGGGCCGACACAATGGCCAGTTCCGACATCGCAAACACGCCATTGAGCGCAATCAACGCAAGGATGATTGCAAGATCGCCCCAAGGAAAAGGGGTTAGAGAGGGGAGGGCATCAGCCATTGGATTGTGCCTTATGGCAGAAAAAGGCGTGTCCGCTCAAGTATTGCGACTCGGGGATGCTTTGGCTCATCGTTTTTGGGCAAAAAAGGCGCGCAATTGCTCTGCAGCCTTCGCCTCGCCGAGGCCGGAATAGACGTCGGGGCGGTGGTGGCAGGTGGGTTGCGTAAAGAAGCGCGGGCCATGGTCCACAGCCCCGCCCTTGGGGTCTGGCGCGGCATAATAAACACGGGCGATGCGCGCATGGGCAATGGCGCCCGCGCACATGGCGCACGGCTCCAGCGTGACCCACAGATCGCATCCCTCGAGTCGTTCCTGGCCCAAAACGCGCGCCGCCATGCGAATCGCCTCCATTTCCGCATGGGCGGTGGGGTCGGCCGAGGCACGCATGGCGTTGGCGGCCGCCGCAATTTCAACGCCGTCCTTCATGATGACAGCACCCACCGGCACTTCGCCCGCATCGGCAGATGTTTGCGCGAGCGCGAGCGCGCGCTGCATAGGAAGGGGCAGGGGAATCTCCATAGCTTGCTCTAGGGCCTGATGGACCAAGATTGAAGCGTCGGCGCGCCAATCCCCTTTCGCCTGCCGCTTTGGGTTGACGAAAGCGCCGCCGACCGTTAGGTGCGCAGCCTTTCCGAATATGATTATTCAACTTCAGGACGAACAGACATGTCGCGCATTTGCGAACTGACCGGCAAGGGCCGCCAAGTGGGAAACAATGTATCCCACGCCAATAACAAGACCAAGCGTACATTCTTGCCGAATCTGCAGAACGTCACGCTGATCTCCGAATCGCTCGCCAAGGGTGTGCGTCTGCGCGTTTCGACGCACGGTCTGCGCTCGGTGGAGCATGTCGGCGGTCTCGACAATTGGTTGCTCAAGACGGCGGACACAAAGCTCAGCCTGAAGGCCCGTCGCTTGAAGCGCGAAGTCGCCAAAAAGTCGGCTGTCGCTGCCTAATCTTTTAGGGTGAACTTCAGCAGGTACGTCTGCTGAAGCGACCAAAAATTATCATCAGAGGCGATCCAGATAATGGGTCGCCTCTTTTCTTGTGTCACGGCCAAGGCTTCGAAATTGTCCGTCAGCATCGGGGGCGCAAGCCGCGCCACTTCTCGACCCTGAAGAAGCGCATTTTCCCGCAGCTCCGCCAGATCAAGGGCAATCAGGCGCGTTTGCCAGCGCAGCGGCGGGGCAAAGGCGCGCTGTAACACCAATATCCGCCCGTCTGGCAATTGGGCGGCATCGCTTGGACGAAATCCGTCTGGGCTCGCAAGGCGCAAGCTGACGCGGCGCACCGACGCAGAAAGGGGGTCGCCGGAAAAGAGGAGCACCGGAGACGGCCCGTCTGTGTCTTTGGGATCCGCTTCTGCAAAGACGAGAAAGCGGCCATCGCGCAAACGGACCATCGCCTCTGCGCCCAAAGCGCTCGACCAATTGGCCATAGCGGCTGGAGCAATGGTGCGGACATGGCCTGCGGCATCGATACGGCAAATGATGTTTTGCTGCTCCAGCGCGACCCACATATTTCCCTGATCATCGGCGGTCAGCGACTCGGCATCCTGCTTATCTTTGTGCCACCGCTGGCCACAGCCTTTGGGCAGCTCTTGCAAAACTGCACGCATCGTCCCGGCGCTGGGTCGTGGTAAATCGAGCATGGCCCCGGCATCAGACATCAGCCGAAACCCATTTGGGGTGGCGTGCATGGCCGACCAGCCGCCAAAGTCAGCATGGCGCGCGGAGAGCCGCCAGCCACCCAGATAGACAAGGTCGCCCGCCTGAGTGATCGCCGGATCGCTGCGCGACAGGGGCACAGCTTCTGCGGTCACCACAAGCATCTGTCGCCGCAGCGGCATTTGCCCCAGCTTTGCCGAGGATGTCAGCAGGATAAGCGGTAGGCAGAGGAAGAAGTAGAGCAAGAGGCGGCGCGTCATGTTGCCAGTATAGGCGCATGGGGCGCTGGCTGCACCCTATCAAAGCTGAATGGGGGATAAGCGTGTCGTTCACATTCTGTACAACGGAGCTGCAGCACAACCCTGATTATCGCCATACGTTCCTATCGGATGGCATCAGAGGAGATCGCATGATGCATAAGACGGTCACACATATTTCGGCAGCTCTTTCGGTTCTGCTCATTGGCCTTGCGCCGACGGCCCCGGCCTTCGCGCATGAGCGGGGCTATCACCGTTATGAATCGCGGTCGGATGAGGGTCATGACTATCGCCGTGGTTATCAGGATCGTCACGATCATCGCCGCTATGAGGATCATCGTGGCTATGGTCGGCGCAGTCACTATGGGGAGCAATCCTACCGCCATCGGGATGATCGTTGCGGCAAGGGCACAACGGGCCTTGTAATTGGTGCTGTTGCAGGCAGCCTTTTGGGTCGGGCTGTCGCCGGACGCGATGGAGACCGCACGGCGGGTGCCATTATTGGAGGCGGCACAGGCGCTTTGGCGGGTCGGGCGATTGACCGCTCGGATGATCGCTGCCGCCGGCGTTAATCTGGCTTTTTGTCCTTTTCCCTCGGCGCTGGTGCGGCAGGCATTGGCCCTGCCACCAGCGCCGGGTCGATCCTCTGGTCGAGCCAGCGCATGCCCCAGTGCAAATGCGGGCCAGTCGCCCGTCCAGTCATGCCAATGGCCCCAATGGGCTGGCCCTGCCGAATCACATCGCCCAAAGCCACATCAATGCGCGAGAGATGCAGAAAGGCGCTGTTGAGACCCATGCCATGGTCAATCATCAGCAAATTTCCTTCCAGCGTGAAGGGGCTTGTTGCTGCCAGAATTACGACCCCATTTGCGGGTGCGTAAATGGGGGTTCCTGTGGCCCCGGCCACATCCACCCCATTATGCGGCACACCCGGTTCGCCTGCGTAAATCCGTTGAGAACCGAACACACCGGAAATCCGGCCGCGTGCGGGCCAGATAAAGGGCTGTCGCCAGCCCGTCTGGGTGGAGATGCTTTTGCGCGCTGCCTCAATTTGCGCCAATTCGCCGGGCCTACGCGCCAGAAATTCGGCCGAAGGCTGCGACACGCGCGGCAATGTGGGCAGATTTTCCAACTGCCATTGGCGCGGGGCAATAGGGATGGTCAGGCTTAGGGTCTCGCCCGTGCCAAGCCGGGCCATCAGTTGGGCATTGGCCGACGCGTCCCGCCCAAATCCCAATGCAAAGCGCCCATCCGCGGCCAGCGGAACGCTCTGCCCATCGAGTAGGATCTCTGTGGTGCCTTCAGGGGCCCAGCCGAGCACATAGCCGCCCTGCACGGCGGCGCGATCCAACTTAATAGGGGCGGATGGCGCGACGACTTCAGCCTGCGCCATGGGAGAGAGGAAAAGGCAGAGCGCAAAAACCGCCTGCCGCACCAACTGGGTCATTCCCCTACGGCAGCACGCGCCGCGATTTCGGCGGTCGCATAGGGTTCCT
>CAMAQU010000118.1 GCA_945860425.1 Sphingomonas paucimobilis | reverse complement strand
AGCCATTGATCAGTGTCTGGCAGAACGCGTGAAGATCATGCCGGGTGCGCGCGCCCTGGTGCGAACCGTCCGGGCGCAGGGCGGCAGCGCCATTCTCGTCTCCGGCGGATTTACGCGTTTTGCCGAACCCGTAGCGAAGGAAATTGGCTTTAACCGATCGGTCGCCAATCGCCTTGGGATCAGCGGCGGTGTGCTCAGCGGCACAGTGGAGGGCGCGATTGTCGGCGCGGCCACCAAGAAACATGTTCTGGAGCAAGCGGTGATCGAGCTTGGCCTATCCCCTGCGGACAGCCTAGCCATTGGCGATGGCGCAAATGACATTCCGATGATTGAGGCGGCCGGACTTGGCGTTGCCTATCATGCCAAGCCGAAAACAGCCGCCGCCGCGCCAGCCCGGGTGGATCATGGTGATTTGACGGCCATTTTGTTCGCGATGGGCTACCCCCGCGCGTCGTGGGTCTTGGACGACCAATAGGCACTAGCCGAGGATGCGGCCGCCCTTGATCGTCGAGATCACGCGGCCCTGAACGGGAATTTTGTCAAACGGGGTGTTGCCCGCTTGCCCCACAAATTTCGTTGCATCAATTTGCCAAGGGGTGCCGGGATCAAATAAAATCACATCCGCCGGAGCACCGGGGATCAGCTGCCCACTGTCAATGCCCAGCAGGCGCGATGGGTTAAGCGCCAATAGCTCAAACAGCCGTTCCATAGAGACTAGGCCGTCGCGGACGAGGCCGAGGGCGAGCGCCAGCAAGGTTTCCGCCCCCGCAGCCCCCGGATCAGCGTCGGCAAAGGGAAGTCGCTTTGCCTCTGGCCCGCGCGGGTCATGGGCAGAACAGAGAACGTCAATCGTGCCGTCGCTTATGGCCTCAAGACAGGCCTGACGATCCGCCTCAGACCGCAAAGGTGGGCTTAATCGCGCAAAAGTGCGGAAATCATTGATTGCAATTTCCGAGAGGAAAAGATGTGTCGGCGAAATGCCACAGCTAATGGCAAGGCCCTTGGCATTAGCCGCCCGAACCAGATCAAGGCCTTGGCGGGTCGTGACCGAGCGGAAGTGAATGCGGGCCCCCGTCATGTCCGCCAGCATGATATCGCGCGCAATCGCCATCGCTTCGGCTTGGGAAGGGGCGCTGGCCAGGCCAAGGCGGCTTGCCGTTTCGCCAGAGGTTGCAACTGCGCCCGCCGTTAATCCTGCATCTTCGGCATGGCTGATAATGGTCAAGCCAAGCGAGGCAGCATAGGTCATCACATTCATCATCACGCCTGAATCGGCAATCCAGCCGCGGCCTGTTGCAACCGCTTTAGCGCCTGTCTTAAGCATCATGGCATATTCGCCAAGCTCCCGGCCATTCAGGCCGCGCGTGGCGGCGGCCAGCGGATGCACCCACAGATCGGGCTTCGCGGCCAAGGCGGCGCGTTGAACAATGCCCGGTTCATCGAGAACCGGGGTCTGATCGGGCATCAGCGCAATCCGCGTGATCCCGCCCGCGATGCAGGCCCGCTTATCGACCGAAAACACCCCTAGATCGACAATGCCGGGCGCGACATGGGCGCCCTTTGCATCAATGATCTTTGCTCCATCTGGGATGGGCAGATCATGTCCCGCAATGCGATCCCCCTCGATTAAAAGGCTGGTTCCGCCGCCCAAGAGACAAGCGTTGGTGATGGCGATATGCTGGGTCATGCCTTGCCTCTACGGCTGCGCGTGAGGACATCAAGGCAGGCCATGCGCACAGCGACCCCCATTTCCACCTGTTCGGCGATGACGGATCGATTGACGTCGTCCGCCACATCGCTGGCGATCTCAACACCCCGGTTCATTGGGCCGGGATGCATGACAAGCGCATCGGGCTTGGCGCGTTTCAGCCGCTCATAGGTCAGGCCATAAAGCGCATGATATTCCCGCAGAGAGGGGATGAACCCGCCTTCCATCCGTTCGGTCTGAAGGCGCAGCATCATGACGACATCCACGCCCTCTAGCCCTGCATCCATATCGGTAAAGGCGGTGACGCCCATCTGCTCAATGGCTGGCGGCATTAGGGTGGCGGGTGCGATAACGCGGACTTCAGCGGCAAGCGACGTCAGCGCCAAAATATTGGATCGCGCCACCCGACTGTGGAGAAGATCGCCACAAATCGCGACTTTCAGTCCCTGAAACTGTCCCTTGCGGCGGCGGATGGTGAGGGCATCGAGAAGCGCCTGGGTTGGGTGCTCATGGCGGCCATCGCCCGCATTGAGGACCGGGCAATCCACCTTATCCGCAATGAGCGCAACCGCACCGGACGAGGCATGGCGGATGACAATCACATCGGCGCGCATGGCATTGAGGGTGATGGCTGTATCAATCAGCGTCTCCCCCTTTTTAACGCTGGACGTGGCGGCGTGCATGTTCACAACATCCGCGCCAAGCCGCTTTCCTGCAATTTCAAAGGACAGGAGCGTGCGGGTCGAGTTTTCAAAAAACGCGTTGATCTGGGTCAACCCAGACAGCCGATCATCATGTTTTGTCAGGGATCGATTCAGCGTCACCCATTGTTCTGCTTCATCCAGCAAAAACAGGATTTCGTGCGGCTGCAAGCCAGCGATACCGAGCAAATGCCGGTGCGGAAAAAGTGGCGATGTCATTAAAGCCCAGCGTTAGCGCCCGCTATGGCCCCGGGTCAAGCACTGCGGATGCTTTTAGAGCTTCTGGTCAAATTCAGGCGCACCCATGGCCAGCGCATCAATGGCCCCTTGTAAGATGTAAGAGGCGGCAGCGGAATCGACCCGTTCTGCCCGTTTGGCGCGGGACAAGTCAGCGGCAATCATCGCACGCTCGACCGCTTGGGTTGACCAACGCTCATCCCAGAGCAGGATGGGAAGACCAAGATCCGCGATGTTTTTCGCAAATGCGCGGGTTGATTGCGTGCGCGGGCTATCCGTCCCATCCAGATTGAGCGGCAGCCCAACGACAATGCCCTTCACCGATTGGGCAGAGATAAAGTCTCGCAACTTTGCGCGATCGACGCTGAACTTGGTGCGCCGGATGAGATCAGCGGGGGAGGCGATTGTCCAACCGGCATCACACAGCGCGGTGCCAATTGTCTGCGTGCCGACATCAAGGCCGATTAAGCGGCCTCCCTGCGGCAAGGCGCTTCGAAAGTCCTGGATGCTTGTCATTGTTTCGCCAGAAAAGCGGCCGTCCGCCGTGCCGCATCCGCGCGGATATTGGCCCAGAACAAGCTATAATCATAAACATGATAGTTATTGCCGGGCAGAACCAAGGGGCCAAGATCTGGCCCTTCGTCAATGCGCACATATCCCTTTATATCGCAGCGTGCAGGCGCTGCCCCTGCGATCAATGTCGCAGACTCTTCATTGAGATCGGTGCGCAATGTGCCCTTATTCGCAGACGCCGGTGCTATGGCAGAGCCACCCCCGGTCAGCGGATTGGTGCAGAGATAGGCATCGCCACGTGGCTTTCCCGTTAGGCTCGGCTGGGCATCGAACGCGGCCGCCATATCTTTATAGTCCGCCGGCTCTGCAAAGCTTTGCCAGCTTAGGACGCAGCCGGTTTGCTCTGGCCCGGAACAGCCCGGCAGGCCAAGGGCTGGCAAATCGGCGCGGATCGAAATCGGCCATCCCACCACATAAGCGGCGATAATCCGGCGGGCGAGCGGTTGGCCTGCCACGCGATCTTTCAGCAAATGGGTGAGGTGCAAAGCCCCTTGGCTATGCCCCGCGAGGATGATTGGCGTGCCCGGCTTTTGTGCGGCCAGAAACGCATCGAAACTTTGGGCAATGTCCCCATAGGCAAGGGAGAGGGCCTTTTCCCGATCCGTCTGGTCGGTCAGAAACGTGCCAAATGTCGCTTGCCGATACCGGGGCGCCCAAATGTTTGTGGTCGCGTTGAACACGCTGGCCTGATTGCGGACGTATCGCGCTGCATTTTGATTGGCCTCGGCATCATCCAGCGGTGCGTTCCAATTCTCCTTGGAGAGATAGCTTGTCGGGTGGATGAAAAAGACAGCGACATTATGGGCGGATTTTTTCTCGGCACCAAGACCCTCTGGCCGCCAAAGTGCCGGATTGTTCGGCATATCTGGTCGGGCAATCCACATTTTGGGGCTGTCATAAGCCTTGGCCGACAGAGCGGGCAGGGGGCGATAGGGTGTGCTCGGCACAAAGGCGATCCGCGAGAGTTCCATCCCGAATAGCCGCAGCGCCGTCAGCACCGTGATGATCAGCACAATAATGCCAGCAATGATGTAAAGGAATTTGCGCGCCATCTGCCCGATCCAAAAATGAAGCGGCCTTAGAGCATGATCGGCCCAATTTAGGCAAGCCGGGGGCATGAGGTCGCCCAACTTATCCGCATCTAATCGGCAAGCATGCGGGCAGATGATTTGTCTTGGCGCAGAATCAGGGTAATGCGACAGGCATCACCACGGACAAGCAGGGGCAGACCAAGATGAAGTTTTTCGCCGACACCGCAGAGATTGCCGACATCAAGGAACTGGCTGCAACCGGCCTGCTCGATGGCGTGACGACCAATCCGTCGCTGATCCACAAATCGGGTCGCGATTTCATGGACGTGACGCGCGAAATCTGCGGCATTGTGGATGGCCCGGTTTCGGCCGAAGTTGTTGCCCTCGACCATGAAGGCATGATGCGTGAGGCAGAGGTGCTGCGCAAAATTGCGGACAATGTTTGCATCAAGGTGCCGCTGACAATTGATGGCTTGAAAACCTGCGAGGCGCTGACCAGCGATGGCACTATGGTGAATGTCACGCTCTGCTTTTCGGCCAATCAGGCGCTGTTGGCGGCCAAGGCCGGTGCGTCTTTCATCTCTCCTTTTGTCGGGCGGCATGATGATAATGGCTTTGATGGGATGCAGCTGATTGCTGATATCCGTCTGATTTACGATAATTATGCCTTTGATACCGAAATTCTTGTCGCCAGCGTTCGTCATGGTGTCCATGTGTTGGAAGCGGCGAAAATCGGTGCGGATGTGATGACGGCTCCCCCATCCGTCATTAAGGCGCTGTTCAACCATGTCCTGACGGATAAGGGCATTGCCGGCTTCCTTTCGGATTGGGAAAAGACCGGCCAGAAGATCATTTGAACGGGATCGTCCAAAGCTGGTCAGACCATTTGCGGCGTGATCGGCGTCGATCCGTCCATACTATTCGGGCCTATGCCGCAACGGCCGACAGGCTGTTGAGCTTCTTGCGCGTGCACCAGGGCGGTGCGCTTGACCTTAGTCGGCTTGAGGCGTCTGATCTGCGGGCTTTTCTCGCCTCCCGCCGGGGGGATGGCCTCACCAATACCTCCACCGCGCGGGAATTATCGGCGGTTAGGGCCTTTTTGAAATTCGCAGGCGGCGAAGATGCGGTGCCCCGGCTAAAGGGGCCGCGTGTGAAGCGCACTTTGCCGCGCCCGATTTCCCCCGATGATGCCGTTTCGTTGGCACAAGATGTTGCAGACCAAGCGCGGGAGCCTTGGATCGCCGCGCGGGATTGGGCGATTTTGCTGCTGCTTTATGGCGCGGGCTTGCGCATTGGCGAAGCCTTGGGGCTGATGGGGGATGTGCTGCCGCTCGGCGAAACGCTGTCCGTCACTGGTAAACGCCAAAAGACCCGCATCGTGCCCCTTTTGGCAGAGGTGCGGTCGGCGATTGAGGCCTATGTGGACATCTGCCCCTATGGGGTCGCCAAGGGAGAGGCCCTGTTCCGGGGAAGTCGCGGCGGGCCGTTAGAGCCGGGGACAGTGCGTCGTGCGGTCCGGGCTGCGCGCGTGCGTCTCAATTTGGGGGAGCGGACAA
>CAMAQU010000117.1 GCA_945860425.1 Sphingomonas paucimobilis | reverse complement strand
TTCGTTTTTAGGGGATGCACCGTGCAGGACATTCTTGACCGGCCCGCCCCGGCGCTGAGCGCCACTGCAACGCGGGATGATTTGCCCCGGCGTTTTTCAGACTTTGCCACGCTTGGCGAAGCGCTGGATTATGCGGCACGCGGCAATCGAGGGCTTAACTTTCATGATCCTCGCGGCACGCTTGCCCGACCCTATCCCTATTCGGAATTGCGCACAGATGCGCTGGCCATGGCCTATCGACTGATCGCGCACGGCGTGAAGCCGGAAGATCGGATTGCCCTGATCGCCGAGACATCGCCGGAATTTGCCGCTTTATTCTTTGGCACCATCTATGCGGGCGCTTGGCCTGTGCCCTTGCCGTTGCCAACATCCTTTGGCGGGCGCGATTCCTATGTCGATCAGCTGGCCGTGCAGATGCAAAGTGCACAGCCCAAAATGCTGATCTACCCCGCCAGCCTTGAGGCGATGGCACCCGATGCCGCCAAAACTGTCGGCGCAGAAGCGATCAGCTGGGAAGACTTTGGCTGCCGCGCAGCGCCGGAAGCCCCGCTGCATACGGCCAGCACAGATGATATTGCCTATCTTCAATATTCCAGTGGATCGACCCGCTTTCCCCATGGTGTCGCCGTCACGCATCACGCTTTGCTCAACAATCTGGCCGCACATAGCCATGGCATGGAAGTGGTAGAGAGCGATCGGTGCGTCTCTTGGCTGCCTTGGTATCATGACATGGGGCTGGTCGGCTGCTTCCTCTCGGTCGTCGCCAATCAGGTGTCGGCCGATTATATGAAAACCGAAGATTTTGCCCGGCGTCCGCTAGCCTGGCTGGACCTTGTGACGCGCAATACGCGCGCTGGGGCCACATCCATTAGCTATTCGCCCACCTTTGGCTATGACATTTGCGCCCGGCGCATCTCCAGCCAGACGCAGGTGACGGAACGTTTTGACCTGACGGGCTGGCGGCTTGCAGGCACTGGTGCGGACATGATCCGTCCCGATGTCATGCAATCCTTTGTCGACGCGTTTCATCAAGCTGGGTTCAGCGCCAAGGCCTTTTTGCCGAGCTATGGCCTTGCCGAAGCAACTTTGGCGGTCACAATCATGCCGCCGGGCGAAGGGATTCGGGTGGAGCTTGTCGAAGAATCCGAATTGTCAGGTGAAGTTTGGCCGGGTGATCGGCCGCAACGCTATCGGGCCATCGTCAATTGCGGAAAGCCGTGCCGGGATATGGCGCTGGAAATTCGCGGAGACGATGGATCGCCGCTGCCCGACCGGCAGATTGGGCAGGTTTGGACGTCCGGCCCCTCGCTGATGCACAGCTATTATCGCGATCCCGAATCGACGGCTGCCTGCCTCCAAAATGGGTGGCTGAACACGGGCGATATGGGCTATATGTCTGACGGTTATCTCTATGTCGTTGGCCGCGCCAAGGATATGATCATCATCAATGGCAAAAACCATTGGCCCCAAGACATTGAATGGGCGGTTGAGCAGCTCCCCGGCTTTAAGCAGGGCGATATTGCGGCCTTTTCCATCACCACACCGGGCGGTGAAGAATCGCCTGCGGTTCTGGTGCATTGCCGCACCATTGATGCGGTTGAGCGCACCAAGCTGCGCGATGCCATCCGCGACAAAGTGCGTGCCATTACGGGCATGACCTGTGTTGTTGAACTGGTGCCTCCACGCTCGCTTCCGCGCACCAGCTCTGGCAAGCTGAGCCGCGCCAAGGCCCGCAGCCTGTATCTGTCTGGAGAGTTGCAGCCCTATTCGCTGGCGGCCTGACCGCTACAGAATTGGCAGAGCGCGCTTGCGCCTTGGGGGCAGCTTCGCTATGCGCGCCCCTCTGGCCATAGGAGTGTAGCTCAGTTGGTAGAGCATCGGTCTCCAAAACCGAGGGCCGTGGGTTCGAGTCCCTCCGCTCCTGCCAGTATCGCGAATCACAGCCCGAATAGGCAGCTGGATCGCTGGGCCAGATAAGGCCTAAAACCCCCAAGCACCGCTTGCTTTTCTAAGGAAAGCGGACTAAACGCGGCGCAATCCTAACATGAGGGTTTTCGAATTAGCCGGTTCTCCGGCCGCGAACCTGTTGGGAAACCGTGGTTTAAGGATGGAATCGGGTTCATGGCAAAGACCAACCCAGGTGAATTTATCCGGCAGGTGCGCGCGGAGACAGGCAAAGTCTCTTGGCCGACCAGTCGTGAGACGGGAGTCACCGTTGTGATGGTCATCATCATGACGTCGGTCTTGGCCGTGTTTTTCCTGGGCGTTGATTCGGTGTTCAGCTGGATCGTCAAATCGCTGCTCGCTCTCGCTTCCTGACGATAGAAAAGAAGACGCGCATGTCACGTTGGTACATCATCCACGCCTATTCGGGCTTTGAAAACAAGGTGCGCGACGCCGTCCTCGCCGACGCGCAGCGTCTGGGCCTTGAAGCACTTGTGGATGCAGTCGAAGTGCCGACGGAAACCGTGACCGAAATTCGGCGCGGCAAAAAGGTGCAGTCCGAACGCAAGTTCTTCCCCGGCTATGTCCTTGCCAAGCTGAAGATGAATGATGACGTGTATCACCTCATCAAGAATCAGCCGAAAGTAACGGGCTTTTTGGGATCCAGCGGCAAGCCGCAGGCAATTAGCGAAGCTGAAGCCGCACGGATCCTGAACACCAAGGCTGAAGCCGCTGCCGCACCCAAGCAGCAGATTCGCGTGGACTATGAAATTGGCGATCAGGTCAAAGTTCTGGAAGGGCCGTTTGCAAGCTTTAACGGCCTTGTCGAGGAACTTGATTTTGATAAGGGCCGGGTCAAGGTTTCTGTATCGATCTTTGGGCGTCCGACGCCTGTCGAACTGGAGTTTGAACAGGTCGAACGCATGAAATAATGCCTTTTAGGCATTGAATGATCTTGTTTCGGTAAGATCAAAAAACTGCGGGAGGGGGCCACCCCGTTTGCACCGCTCAACTTGAAAGAGAGTGAGTAACAATGGCAAAGAAGATTGAGGGCTATATCAAGCTCCAGGTGCCTGCGGGCGCCGCCAATCCCTCACCGCCCATTGGCCCGGCTTTGGGTCAGCGCGGTGTGAACATCATGGAATTCTGCAAGGCGTTCAACGCGTCGACGAGCGAGCTTGAAAAGGGCATGCCGATTCCAACCGTGATCACGGTGTTTGCAGATCGCAGCTTTTCTTTTGTGACGAAGACGCCGCCGGCCTCTTACCTCATCAAGAAAGCCGCCAAGCTGGACAAGGGATCGAAGGAGCCGGGCAAGTCCGTTATCGGAACCATCTCTAAGTCGAAGCTGTCGGAAATCGCGCAGACCAAGATGAAGGATCTGAACGCGAACGATATTGAGTCTGCAACGCGCATCATCGAGGGCTCTGCCCGTTCGATGGGCCTCGAAGTGGTGGAGGGTTAACCCATGGCGTTCCAGAGCAAAAAGGCGAAGACGATCGCCACCGCGGTTGACCGCGAAAAATTATACGGTGTCGATGAAGCCATCGCGCTGATCAAGTCCAATGCGACAGCCAAGTTTGACGAGACGATTGAAGTCGCGCTGAACCTAGGTGTTGACCCCCGCCATGCTGACCAGATGGTTCGTGGTGTTGTCTCGCTGCCCAAGGGCACGGGCAAGACGGTTCGCGTTGCTGTATTTGCCAAGGATGCAAAGGCTGAAGAAGCCCGTGCAGCTGGTGCAGATGTTGTCGGCGCGGAAGACCTGATCGACGCCATCACCAATGGCAATATTGATTTTGACCGCTGCATTGCGAGCCCGGACATGATGGGCCTTGTTGGCCGCGTCGCTAAGATCTTGGGTCCCAAGGGCATGATGCCAAACCCCAAGCTTGGCACTGTGACGCCGAACGTGGGTCAGGCCGTCAAGGACGCCAAGGGCGGCCAAGTTGAATATCGCGTTGAAAAGGCTGGCATCATCCATTCGGGTATCGGCAAAGCGTCGTTCCCGGCAGCGGATTTGCGCGCCAACTTTAATGCGCTGGTGGATGCTGTAATCAAGGCGAAGCCATCGGGCGCCAAGGGCAAATATTTGCGCAAGGCGGCGATCAGCTCCTCCATGGGCCCGGGCATTCGCCTGGACGTCGCCGAAATCGGCGTCGCCTAATATGAATTTTGTGGGGGCTGCCTTCGGGCATCCCTTACAAGACTGAACCAGCCCTTGGGCTGGTTCGACCGTCCGAGACAGCAGGGGAAGGGAAAACGCCCTTCTTAATGTCCTGCCGAGACGGGGACATGGATTTACTCAGTCTCTCCAATGGTGGGACTGCCATTCCCCACGGACAAAGGATGTCGTGTCGCTTTCGGGCGGTGCGAGATCACCCGGTTTGCGGATGGGCCGCAGACCGAATGTTGAAGGAGAATGGCATGGATCGTGCTCAAAAGGCCGATGCTGTCACCGAGCTCAAGAGTGTCTTTAACGAGGTTGGGGTGGTTGTTGTCACCCGCAATCTGGGGCTGACGGTCGCGCAATCGACCGAGCTCCGTACGAAGATGCGTGAGGCCGGCGGCAGTTATAAGGTCGCTAAGAACCGTCTCGCCAAGCTTGCTTCCATGGACACGCCCTATGCCGGGATCAGCGATTTGCTGACCGGCCCGACGGCCCTTGGCACTTCGATCGATCCGGTCGCAGCTGCCAAGATCATCGTCGAATTCGCCAAGACGACCGACAAGTTGGAAGTCGTCGGTGGCGCAATGGGGTCGCAAGTCCTGGATGCAGACGGCGTGAAGGCTCTGGCATCGCTTCCGTCGCTTGATGAACTGCGCGCTAAGATCGTGGGCCTCGTACAGGCGCCCGCGACGAAGGTTGCTCAGGTTGTCGGCGCACCGGCGGCACAGTTGGCGCGTGTTTTTGGCGCATATGCCGCCAAAGCCGCCTAATTTTGACACTCAACTAACTTTTAGGCGGGCACAGGCCCGCACATTGGAGACATAAAATGGCTGATTTGAACAAGCTCGTTGACGACCTTTCGGCTCTCACTGTTTTGGAAGCAGCGGACCTCGCTAAGCTTCTTGAAGAAAAGTGGGGCGTTTCGGCTGCTGCCGCTGTTGCTGTTGCAGCTCCTGCTGCTGGTGGCGCTGCTGCTGCTGCTGAAGAGCAGACTGAATTTGACGTCATCCTGAACGGTGATGGCGGCAACAAGATTGCCGTCATTAAGGAAGTCCGCGCGATCACCGGTCTCGGCCTGACCGAAGCCAAGGCGCTGGTGGAAGCCGCTCCGAAGGCGATCAAGGAAGGCATCAACAAGGATGAAGCCGCCAAGATCAAGGCTCAGCTTGAAGGTGCTGGCGCACAGGTCGAAGTTAAGTAAGCTTCGCTCTCTGGCAAGAATTAAGGGCGGTCCCGATGGGGCCGCCCTTTTTCTTTGCCCCGATGACGCATTGACAAATTTGTCACAGATGTTGCGAAATACACCCCAAGGGGAATAGATTTTACGTATCTTTTCGTCACAATGGGTGCGCGTTTCTCCCAGAGTGAAAAAGGAAAAAAGAATATGCGCGCAACACTTCGTCAGATGGCACTTGCCTCGCTTGCTCTCCCAGCCCTTCTGGCCGCGAAACCGGCAATGGCGCAGGAAGAAGAAACTGGCCCCATCGACATCAGCTTTTCGATTGCCGGCGTGACCGATTATCGCTTTCGCGGTGTGTCGCTGAGCAATGGCGATCCGGCCATTCAGCCGTCGCTGACCGTGAGCCATGAATCAGGTCTTTATGCATCCCTTTGGGGATCCAACATCGCCAATAATGATGGCGACGATATTGAAATTGATGCGACGATTGGCCTGTCCAAAGAGGTCGGTAGCCTGACCCTGAATGCAGGTGGCATTT
>CAMAQU010000116.1 GCA_945860425.1 Sphingomonas paucimobilis | reverse complement strand
AGGGGGTACGCCGTGGCTATATCGCCGATATGGACGCAACCGAAAAAGCCATTCGGGAAGCCGTGGAGCAGGCAGAACGCATCGCGGGCCTGAGCATCGATAATGTTTGGGTTGGCTTTTCCGCAGGCGGGCTGGTCAGCAATATCGCCTCCGTTGGCGTGGAATTGGGCGGCCAGCAGATATCGCAGGTTGATATTGACGCCCTGCTGGCGGCGGGCCGCAATTCTCTGGATCCCGATGGGCGGATGATCCTGCATGCCCAGCCAACGCTTTATACGCTCGATGGATTGCAGGGCGTGAAACGCCCGCTTGGGCTGCATGCCGATAAGCTGGGCGTGGATATTCACGTTGTCTGTGCCGACCAATCGCCGATCCGCAATATCGATTTGTGCGTGCGCAGCGCGCATCTGGGGGTGGAGGCGATCATTGCGTCTCCGGTCGCAACTGGCATGGCCGTTTTGTCGGAGGAAGAACGCGAACTGGGCGTTGCTCTCGTCGAAATTGGCGGCGGCGTGACCAATGTCTCGCTCTTTGCAGGGGGGATGCTGGTCGCCCTGACCTCCATTCCCTTTGGAGCCGCAGACATCACGGATGACATTGCCTCTGCCTTTGGCGCGCGACGCAATCAGGCCGAACGGATGAAATGCTTTTACGGATCGGCAACGGCCAGCCCGCGCGACAATCATGAGATGATAGAGGTGGCGCCCATGTCATCCGAAGATGAAGGCGATAGCCACCGGATCACCCGTGCCCAGTTGATCGCCGTTATCCGTCAGCGGCTGGAGCATCTTGTCGGAGAAATTGGCAATGCGCTCAAGGAATTGGGCTTTACAGGCCCGGTGGGTCGGCAAGTTGTCCTGACGGGCGGCGGAGCGGAGCTCAAAGGCATGGCCGATTATGTTCAGAGCGTGCTGGGCCGCGCCGTGCGCGTTGGCCGGCCACGTGGTCTGATCGGCCTACCGGATGCGCATAGCGGCCCCGGCTTTGCGACTCTGGCGGGGCTCATCCATTATGCGGCGTCCGATCCCATCGATGTGCGGGGCATGAAGACACTTGATCAACAGGTTTATGCACCAATTAAGAACGGGTTGCTTGAAAAACTCATAACAGCGTTCAAAACTAGCTTTTGAGGTTAAACCTGCGGCCATGCACATGATATTGGGGTGAACGATTCGTAAAATACGACGAAACGTTCCCGGATCAGGTGAAGGTTTGGCGGGTTTGGTGCACTAGGATCTGACGAGGGCAGCCGCACTTGTCGGGAGAGATCAGGGGATACGGAAATGTCGATCGAATTCATCGCGCCAGAAGTAGAAGAACTGAAGCCCAGGATCAGCGTCATTGGCTGTGGTGGGGCTGGCGGCAACGCCGTTGCCAATATGATTGCCAATCAGGTTCAGGGCGTTGACTTCATCGTCGCCAATACCGACGCGCAGGCGCTCAACAGCAGCGCGGCCGAACGGCGTATCCAGCTTGGCCTGAAGATCACGCAAGGCCTTGGTGCAGGGTCGCGGCCTGAAATTGGCCGGGCAGCTGCCGAAGAAGCGATTGAACAGATTGAGCGCGCGCTTGAAGGATCGCACATGTGCTTCATCGCCGCTGGTATGGGCGGCGGCACCGGGACGGGTGCGGCACCGATCATCGCAAAGGCCGCGCGTGATCGTGGCATCCTGACCGTCGGCGTTGTCACCAAGCCGTTCAGCTTTGAAGGGTCGCGCCGGATGAAGTCGGCAGAAGCTGGCATTGCCGAACTGCAAAAGCATGTCGACACCCTGATCGTTATTCCCAACCAGAACCTCTTCCTGATCGCCAACCCGTCGACCACGTTCAAAGAAGCCTTCGCCATGGCGGATGAAGTGCTTCAGCAGGGCGTGCGCGGCATTACTGATTTGATGGTCATGCCCGGCCTCATCAATCTCGACTTTGCCGACGTCCGTACGGTGATGAGCGAAATGGGCAAGGCGATGATGGGCACAGGCGAGGCTGAGGGCGATAATCGCGCCATTGAAGCCGCTGAAAAAGCCATTGCCAACCCGCTGCTCGACGGCGTGTCGATGAAGGGTGCCAAGGGCGTCATCGTGTCCATCACGGGCGGTGAAGACATGCGCCTGATGGAAGTGGATGAAGCAGCGTCCCACATTAAGGAATTGGTTGATCCCGATGCGAACATCATCTGGGGTTCGGCCTTTAATGACAATCTCAACGGCAAGATCCGCGTGTCGGTTGTCGCGACCGGTATTGAGGCAGGTGCCGCTTCCGAAGCGCGCCCGGCCCAAGTTTTTAACCTGTCCAATGCGCGCAGGGTAGAAGAGCCCGCGCCAGCGCCAGCAGTTGTTCCCGTGGAACAACCTGCGGTTAATCTGCAGCCAGTTGAAGCCAGCCCGGCGACTTTCGACGCTGCCGAAGACGCTCCCTTGGATCTGACAGAAGCGCAGGTCGATGCGTCTGACGCGGCTGATGATGATGCGGAAGAGCTCGTCCTGACGGCGCCCGATGTTGCCGGGGAAGAGCTGTTGTTGGATGACAATGTCGATGCGGTCGACGCGCCCGAGCCAGATGTCTTGCCGCTGACCGCAGAAGAGGTTGTCGATGATCAGTCGCAACCGTCCTGGCTGTCTGGCGCCGACGCCGCGCCGGAGAAGTCCGATGATGCGCCCAGTCCCCCGCGCATTGCGCCGCTTGGCGCAACTTTGTTTGAACGCATGTCCAGCATTGCACGTGGGGCGAGCCGGTCAGATGAGGAAGCTAAGCCCGAGTCTTCGGATATTCCGCGCTTTTTGAACCGCCAGAATAATCAATAATTCGGCGGGTCTTGTGTCCTTCTGCGCCTTAACCGTGCCGAGAAACGGTCCGGCGCGGTGAGGCGCGCAATCCCTTGTGCCCTCTCCTTGCTCGTTTAAAGAGGCTGGCATGATCAGACCGGCTTTCTTTGCGCGTCTTTGTGCCCTGTCGATTATGCTCGGCGCGTCGACGTCGCTTGGCGCGCAGGCGCTGCCGACTGGCGACGCGGCCAAGCCGCTGGACCCGGCGGCGCAATTGTCAGAAAATCTAAAGGCACTGGCGCGCGATCCCTTTAATGTGGACGCCTTGTTGCTGGCTGGGGGCGGCGCGCTGGCCGTTGGCGATCCAAATGCCGCTTTCGGGTTTTTTGCTCGTGCCGAGGAATTGTCGCCCGATAATTATCGGGCAAAAATTGGCCTTGGCAGTGCCTTGACCCAGATGGAAAAGTCTGGGGAGGCCCTTCGCGCTTTTGACGAAGCGTTGAGATTGGGCGCGCCAGAGGCGGATCTTCTAGCTGACCGCGGGCTCGCTTATGATCTGGCGGGGGACCCCAAAAAGGCACAACGCGATTATCTGGCGGCGCTCAAAGCCCGTCCGTCGGATGAAGTGACCCGCAGGATTGCTTTGTCCTTGGGCGTCTCGGGAGAGCGAGAGGCAGCCCTTGCCCGGCTTGAGCCGTTGATCAAACAAAATGATCAAGGCGCTTGGCGCGCCCGCGCCTTTATCTTGGCGATGAATGGGGATTCGGCTGGCGCCGAAAAAATTGTGCGCATGGTGGCACCTGCCGATATGGCACAGTCCTTGACCGGCTTTATGCAACGTCTGCCCAGCTTGACCATTGGGGCAAAGGCGGCCGCCGTTCATTTTGGGACTTTGCCGGCATCTGGCTTAGGCACTCTGGCATCGTTGGAAGATGAGTTTCGGCCCGTTGATCGTTCGGTCGCCGCCAGCCTGACGTCGGTGGAGCCAGAGCGTAAGGTGGTTGCCGCCTCTGGTCCAGACCCGCGCCAAAGCCGACGGCAGGGCCGGGAGGCCAAGGCCAATGATAAGGTTGTGCAGACGGCCTCTGTCCCCACTCGACCCGCCCAAATTGCCAGCCGAACCAGCAGCGAGGCAGCAAAGCCCGCGACGCCCGACACGGACGATAGCTCTGTGATTGTTGCCGCCGCTCCAGAGCCGACAAAAGCGCCTGCGCCATCTGGCGCGCGACCGGGGCCGCTTTTTGAAGTGGCTGCCGCCCGTCCTAAGCCGAGCATGGCTGTTGTGATGGGCCCGCCAGCCAGCCCAGCTCCTGCCCCAATAACGCCGCCGATTGCCGCGCCAACGCCCGCCCCACAAGTGTCGGCCCCACAAGCTCCAGTGGTGCAGCGCGAAATTGCCGTTGCTGTGGCGGACACGCCGCCGACCGCACCGCCTCCTGCCGCGCGGACACTGGCCGATCTGGTTCGTACGCTTGAGTTGGAGGAGGAAAGTGCACCTGTTGCCCTGCCCGATGCCGAAAAGCTTCGTGTCCTGCGGATTGCCGCCCAACGCAAGGCGGCCGCTGAGGAAAAGGCGCGTTTAGAAAAGGCCGCAGAGGATCGCCGGATCGCCGAAGAGGCGGCCAAAGCGCGGCGGAACCCGGCACGCACTTGGGTTCAGATTGCAACCGGTCGCAATACAGGCGCACTGCCCCGGACATGGCGTCAAATCCGAGACAGCGCGCCCAAGGCGCTGGATGGGCAGCGTGCTTGGTATGTAAGCTTTCGCCAGACCAACCGGCTTTTGGTTGGCCCCGTTCGATCCTCGTCCGCCGCGCGTGATCTTGTGAATGATCTGGCCCGTGAGGGTGTTCAGGCGACGATTTTCTCATCGGAAGCAGGTCAGGAAATCGAACGGCTGTCCGGAAAATGACGCAGCATGCCAGCTATGCCTGTCGCGCAGACCATAGTCGTGGGCGGCAGCATAGCGAACCCGATGCTCAAGTGCGCGGCCCCAGAAGCAATTTTCAGCGCGACCGGGACCGCATTGTTCATTCCATTTCCTTTCGCCGATTGCGCCACAAGACGCAGGTTTTTGTCGCCCCCGATGGGGATCATTTCCGGGTTCGCCTCACCCACAGCATAGAAGTGGCACAGATCGGCCGCACCATTGCGCGCGCGCTGGGGTTGGATGAGGATCTGACCGAGGCCTTGTGTCTCGCCCATGACATCGGCCACCCGCCCTTTGGCCATGCCGGGGAAGGGGCGCTTGAAGCGGCGATGCAGAAGTCCGGCGGCTTTGACCATAATGGCCATAGCCTAAGGCTTTTGACCCGGCTGGAGCGTGCTTATCCCAATTGGCCGGGCCTTAATTTATGCTGGGAAACGCTGGAGGGTCTGGCAAAGCATAATGGACCGGTGCTGAGACCCGGCTGGGCCATGAAGGAAGTGGATGCTGGCTTTCCGCTTGATCTTCACCGGCGCTCTTCACTGGAGGCTCAGGTCGCGGCCATTGCCGATGACATTGCCTATGACAATCACGACATTGATGATGGTCTGCGGGCCGGGCTGCTCGATTTTGATCAGATTATCGACGCGCCGCTGGTTCGGGGTGTCTGGCCGTCGGTGTCCGCCCGGCTGGGTGGAATTGACCAAAGGCTTCTGGCGGCAGAGCTGGTGCGCACCCAAATTGGCATGATGGTCAATGATGTGATTGCCGAAACCCGCAATCGGATTGCCGCATCGGGCATAAAGACAGAAGACGATGTGCGATTGGCCTCTGCCAATATCGTTGGGTTCTCCCCCGCGATCGGGGAGGGGGAGGCTGAGCTAAAACGGTTCATGTACGCCAATCTCTATCACCACCCCCACCAGTTGGAGATTGCCAAGAGCTGCCACGCAATTATTGCCAATCTTTTCGCAGCCTATCATGCAGATCAAAGCCTTCTGCCCGAAGACTGGCGGCTGACCGCACCGGAAAGCCAGCCAGCGTTGGACCAACATATTTCCGATTTTATCGCGGGGATGACGGACCGATATGCCATTTCCCGACATCGGGAGATTGTTGGCCCGGTTGATCTGCCTGACGGGTTTTAGACTTTCAGCCTG
>CAMAQU010000115.1 GCA_945860425.1 Sphingomonas paucimobilis | reverse complement strand
ATCGGCGGCCAGCCGCATGAGATGCTTGCCGACCGGAATAGAGCCCGTGAAGCTGATCTTGCGAATAATGGGGGAGGCAATCAGGTGGCGGCTGACCATATCTGGCACGCCGTAGACAAGCTGGGCGACATTGGCGGGCACGCCCGCATCAATCACGCAGCGCATCAGGGCAGAGGTGCAGCCCGGCGTTTCTTCCGGCGGCTTGGCAATGACCGAACATCCCGCCGCAAGCGCGGCTGACAGCTTTTTAGCCATGAGATAGACCGGGAAATTCCAAGGTGTGAAGGTCGCCGTCGGCCCAACGGGCTGTTTGATCACCATCGACCTTTGGCCCGTCGGGCGCACCAGCACGCGGCCATAAGCGCGCTTTGCCTCTTCGGCATAATAGTCAAACAAGGCCGCTGAGGAGGCGACTTCGCCTCGCGCTTCAGCGAGCGGCTTGCCCTGTTCGGTCGTCAGCAAAATTGCGATATGCTCTGCCCGGTCGCGGATCAGGCTGGCCGCCTTGCGGAGAATCGCCCCACGCGCCTCCACATCGGTTTTGCTCCAAATGGCAAAGCCTTGGGCAGACGCCGTCAGCGCCTCCTCCAAATCGGCCGGGGTCGCAAGCGGCAAGCCCGCAATCGCCGCCCCCGTTGCCGGGTTCACAACGGCGTGTTCGTCACGCCCTTCGCCCGTCCGCCAGCTGCCGTTGATGAAGAGTTTCAATTCTGCGTCATAGGAATGTGTCATGCCCATCCCATAGCCGGAATTTAGCGATAATTGAAGCTTATCGAAATCCGATCTGACTTGGCTTTGCTCGGCATAACTTCGTGCGTCAGCCAGCTTTCCCATAGGAAAATCGTGCCGGGATTTGGCTCTGCATAAACAAAGGGTTGCAGGGCCTCTGGCGCGTCCGGCTTGCGGACGGGGGCGGCCATCATGCGGGCCAGCCGGGGGTCCTCAAGCTTCAGGGCGCCTGCCCCTTTGGGAACAGAAATATAGCAAGTGCCGGAAATAATGCAGTGCGGATGGATATGGCCGGAATGTGTGCCGCCGGGCTTTAGGATATTGACCCAAAGGCTATCCAGCTTCGGCTTGCGGCCAAGATCAAAATGACACGCTTCGGCAAAGGCGCGCACATGCTTGTCCAATATGCGGCGTAAATCCTCAAAGGCCGGGTCGCGCACCGGAAGATCATTGAGCGAGGCGTAAGAGGTGTAGCCCGGATAGCCATGCGCCTTGGACCAAGTCTGCCCCGCCACATCATCCCGCGCCAGCGCACGGCAGGAACCTTCTAGCTCTTCAACCAGATCAGCATTATCGATCTGGCCTTCATAAAAGGGCGTGGTGAAAAGGGTTTTAATCGTCATAGGGTTTCCATGCCCCGCGATAGGGCGCGGTGCAAGCAGGGGCTTGGCAGACGGCGGCGGGCCTGTCAGTCTTGCACCCAAAGTTAAGGGGAGAATATGGTCATGGATATTGTTGCAGAAGGTCTTGCTTTTCCAGAAGGCCCCGTCGCCATGCCGGATGGCAGCGTCATCCTGACGGAAATTGCCACGGGGCAGATCACCCGCATTTGGCCAGATGGCCGTAAAGACGTGGTGGCGCGGCCGGGCGGTGGCCCCAATGGCCTAGCCCTCGGCCCAGATGGTAAGCTCTACTGCACCAATAATGGCGGCTTTAACTGGAATGAGTCGAACGGCATGCGTGCGCCGCACGGCATTGCCGATGATTATTCCGGCGGCCGGATTGAACGGATCGATATCGACACGGGCAAGGTCGAAGTCCTCTACAAATCCGGCGATTTTGGCTGCGTCCTGCGCGGGCCGAATGATATTGTGTTTGATGCGCATGGCGGCTTTTGGTTCACCGACCATGGCAAGATGGATTATGCGCAGCGGTGCCATGACATTGTCGGCATTTTTTATGGCAAGACCGATGGCAGCCATCTGGAAGAAGTCATCTTCCCGTCGAACAACCCCAATGGCGTCGGCCTCTCGCCCGATGGCAAAAGGCTCTATGCCGCAGAAACCTATACCTGCCGCCTCATGGCCTTTAACGTTGTCGCGCCCGGCAAGGTGGATGATGCGGCCGGCCCCGGTGGCCCCGGCATCCCGATCTACCGCCCGGCGGGATATAAATTCTTTGATAGCCTTGCGATGGAAGCAAGTGGCAACATTTGCGTCGCGACCATTGGCGAATGCGGGATTTCGGTGATCTCCCCCGAAGGCGAATTGGTGGAATTTGTCGCGACCGATGACATTTTCACCACCAATATTTGCTTTGGCGGCAGCGATATGATGGACGCCTGGATCTGCCTATCGGGCACCGGGCGCCTCGCCAAAACCCGCTGGAAACGGCCCGGCTTGAAACTGGAGTATTAATCTATGCCTCGCATTCACACTGAGACCCATTTGCTGGAGCGCATTGGCTGGCTTCGGGCGTCGGTTCTCGGTGCGAATGACGGGATTGTGTCGACCTCCAGCCTTGTTATTGGCGTCGCCGCCGCCGGGGCCAACCCCCAGTCTATCTTGTTGACGGGCATTGCCGGGCTGGTTGCTGGGGCCATGTCGATGGCGGCGGGCGAATATGTGTCGGTGAGTTCACAGGCGGATGCCGAAGAGGCGGACATTGCCAAGGAAAGGCATGAACTGGCAACGGATCTGGAGCATGAACGCGAAGAGTTGGTTCGCATTTATCAAAGTCGGGGACTGGACCGGGCCTTGGCCGAGCAGGTGACCGATCAGTTCATGAAAAAGGATGCGTTGAAGGCGCATTTACGCGATGAATTGGGCCTGACCGAAGAAATGTCGGCGCGCCCGATTCAGGCCGCTTGGGCATCGGCGACGGCCTTTTCCGTGGGGGCGGGGCTTCCGCTGTTGATGACCTGGCTCGCGCCGCGTGCGGGCGTGGAATATGCGATTGCGGCGGCATCGCTGCTGTTCCTCGCGGTGCTGGGTGCAACGGGGGCCAAAATGGGCGGCGCGCCGATGGGGCGTGCGGTCTTGCGGGTGACCTTTTGGGGTGCCTTTGCCATGGCGGCGACCGCCGCAATTGGCAAAGCCTTTGGCGCGGTGGCGATGTGATGCGGCCTGTTCTGATCACCGCCAATCGGAATTACAGCAGCTGGAGCTTGCGCCCTTGGCTGTTGATGAAGGCGCTGGGCATAGAATTTGAAGATCGGCTGGAACCGTTTCTAAAGCCGAATAATTATGCCGAGTTTCGGGCCTTTTCCCCAACCGGCAAAGTGCCCGTTTTGCAGGATTCAGACCGCACCATTTATGACTCACTGGGCATTACCCTTTATCTTGCGGATCGCTTTCCGCAGGTTTGGCCGGAGGATGCGGATGCCCGCGCTTGGGCGCAATGCGCCGTCGTTGAAATGCACGCGGGCTTTGTGGCGCTGCGCAATGATTGCACCATGAATGTCGGTGTGCGCGTGAAGCCAAAGCCCATGTCCGACGGATTGGCCGGGGATGTAGCGCGCCTTCGGGAGCTTTGGGCCGAGGGGCTGTCGCGCTTTGGCGGGCCATATTTGGCGGGCGCGGCGTTCAGCGCGGCCGATGCTTTTTTCGCGCCCGTTGCCTTTCGCGTGCGCACCTATGGGTTGGATGTGGGCGCGGCAGGTCAGGGATGGGTTGATCATATTCTGGCCCATCCCGCGATGCGCCAATGGGAGGAAGAGGCGCTGCGCGAAAGCTGGCGCGAAATCACCCATGAGGAGGAACTTCGGGCCTGCGGAGAGGTGATTGCCGATTATCGCACCGGCTGATCAGCGGGCGGCAAGATTTGTCAGTGCGGCGCCATCAAGGCGGAAAACGGTCCATTCGTCCATCGGCCTCGCCCCCAGCGCCTTGTAAAAGCCGATGGAGGGTTGGTTCCAATCCAGCACCGACCATTCGAGCCGCGCACAATCGCGTTCGACGGCCAGTCGGGCGAGTTCAGCGAGAAGCGCCGTGCCAAGGCCGCTGCCGCGCGCCTCCGGCGTCACGAACAAATCCTCCAGATAAATTCCGGGCCGTCCTTCAAAGGTCGAGAAATTATGGAAGAACAGAGCAAAGCCTTCTGGCTGGCCATTAATTTCCCCGATCAGAACCTCTGCATAGGGGCGTGGACCGAACAGCTTTTCGGCCAATACGCCTTCATCCAGCAGCACCTCATCCAACAGCTTTTCATAGTCTGCCAGCGCGCGGATGAAATGGGCGATGAGGGCAATATCGTCACGCGTCGCGACGCGCAGGCGGATCGTCACGCGGCTTTTCCGTGGAGGCTATCCATGCTGACGGATGTACCCGCCTCAATCTCAGCAGCTTTGGCTTCGACCAGTTTGACGATGTGATCCACCATGCTGGCATCTTCGACATGATGGTCGGTCACGCCAGAGAGGTAGACCATATGCTTGCCATTGCCGCCACCGGTGATGCCGATATCGGTTTCCCGCGCTTCGCCGGGGCCGTTGACGACGCAGCCAAGGACGGACAGCGACATGGGCGTCTTGATATGCTGGAGCGCATCTTCAAGGCGCTGCACGGTGCGGATGACGTCAAAGCCCTGACGCGCACAGCTGGGGCAGCTGACAACGCGCACGCCGCGTGTGCGCAGGCCCAAGGCCTTGAGGATTTCATAGCCGACGCGGACTTCTTCTTCCGGCTCCGCCGAAAGGGAGACGCGAATTGTGTCACCAATGCCCGCCCAAAGCATGTTGCCAATGCCAATCGCGCTTTTGACCGTGCCGCCAATCAGCCCACCGGCTTCAGTAATGCCGAGGTGCAAGGGGCAATCAACCGCATCGGCCAAACCCATATAGGCAGATACGGCGAGGAACACGTCGGACGCCTTCACGGCGACTTTATAGTTGTGAAAATCCCGATCCTGCAAAAGCTTGATATGGTCCAGCGCGGATTCGATCAGCGCTTCGGGGCAGGGTTCTCCGTATTTTTCGAGCAGGTCTTTCTCAAGACTGCCCGCATTCACGCCAATGCGGATTGCGCAGCCATTGGCTTTGGCTGCGTTCACAACTTCATTCACGCGTTCAGCACTGCCGATATTGCCGGGATTGATCCGTAAGCAGGCGGCCCCCGCATCAGCGGCCTCAAGCGCGCGCTTATAGTGGAAATGAATATCGGCGACGATAGGCACCTGCGCGGCACGGACAATTTGCTTGAGCGCGGCTGTGGACTCCACATCCGGGCAGGAGACGCGAATGATATCCACGCCCGCATCTTCGCAGCGGCGGATCTGGTCAATCGTCGCCTTGGCGTCAGAAGTGAGGGTGTTGGTCATCGTCTGAACGCTGATCGGTGCATTGCCCCCAACAGGCACCTTGCCGACCATGATCTGACGGGATGTGCGGCGGGCGATATCGCGCCAAGGACGAATAGAAGACATGTCTGCGCTATACTCTGATGGCGGGGGTAAGGCCAAGTCCCAAAACGCCAATGATCATAGCGATTGCCAAAGGGCGCGCGCCACCCAGCCTAACTTTGCCGACTTGGATGTTACAACGCGACTATCCCACGCCGCAGGCCCGCGCCGGGCGACTTCGCGGGCGATATCGCCATAAATGCCGGCCGCCGCCAAAACCGCCCAGCGCGACCGAAAGGGCAGGCGGCGTGCGCCAATCCGGGCGCTGGCTTCATAGCCTGCTGCCATATCGGCCATACGCTGCGCAATTTTCGCCATGCCGGGCCGATGCTGCGGCTTCATGTGTTCCCCGGGCAGAATGCCCTGATCAGCAAGCCATTGTGACGGGATATAGCAGCGCCCGGCATCAGCATCTTCGCTCATGTCGCGGGCAATATTGGCCAGTTGAAACGCAAGGCCAAGATCATTGGCGCGCGACAGCGTCTCTTCATCATCAGCAGCGACGCCCATGATGCAGGCCATC
>CAMAQU010000114.1 GCA_945860425.1 Sphingomonas paucimobilis | reverse complement strand
ATGGATTATTTTGATCTGGCAGAAGATCATGGCGGGCATCTCGCCAATGCCTTTCGCGGGTCGGCCACGCGCTTTTGCCTCATCAGTTTCGATACTGATTGGCTCTACCCCACATCCGAGTCGCGCAATATTGTTCACGCCCTCAATGCCAGCGGCGCGCCTGTCAGCTTTGTCGAGCTGTCGGCCCCGTTCGGGCATGATAGCTTCCTTCTGGACGTGCCGGAGCTGGACCGGGTGGTGTACGGTTTCTTAAAGGCGGGCGGACAATGAGCGGCTTGCGCGCGGATCTGGCGATTATCGCGGGCGAAGTGGCCAAGGGCGCGCGCGTGCTCGATGTCGGTTGCGGCGATGGCGCGCTGATGGCGGCGCTGCGCGATCAAAAGCAGGTCGATGCCCGCGGCATGGAGATTGATCGCGACAATGTGGCGGCCTGCGTCGCGCGCGGTCTTTCGGTGATACAGGGCAATGCCGATACCGATCTGGCCGATTATCCCGATATGGCGTTCGACTATGCGGTCCTTTCACAGACATTGCAGACGACCATGCGCCCCGATCTTGTGGTAGAGCAATTGTTGCGGATTGGCGCGCGGGCCTTTGTGTCCTTCCCCAATTTCGCGCAGTGGCGCACGCGCATCGCGCTGATGTTCGGCGGGATGATGCCCGTTACCAAGCAATTGCCCGCGCGCTGGTATGACACGCCCAATATCCACCATGTCACGATCGACGATTTCCGCGACTTTATCGCACAGCGCGGCATCCGCATTGAAGGGCAATGGTTCTTGCGCGGGAATCGCCTAATTGGGGAGCGGGGCGCCAATCTTTTGGCGGAACATGCCGTGTTCCTGCTGGCGCGTTAGGGCCTTGCCCTCCCGCGCGCGGGAGGGGCTGGGGGAGGGCCTCGCCTATTTCCCCTGAAGCTTGTCCCTAAGCGCGGCCAGCGCGCCAAAGGGGCCCGCCTCCCCTTCCGCTAAAACTCCGGCTTCCCGCAGGCGCGCTTCGGCATTTGCGCTGCGGGGATAGGGGTCGAGTGCAAGGCCAAGCGTTTGGGCCACCGCTTCGCCAATGTCGATGGCCTGACCATCATGCTCCATAATGTCGCAGCCTTCGGCATTGAGTTCGATTTCCTCAGCCTCGGGCGTGGCGTCCGGTGCGACGAAGCGGACGGCAAAGTTCTGCGATACAAAAGCGGGCACCGGCCCTCCCGTCACAACGCAGCTTTGCGTTGCCCGGCCTTTCATATGTCCAGCCACTTCAATGCCAGCGGCCACCGGCGTTACAGTGGCCTGCGCCTTGAGTTCGGCCACATCCTGAAGCCCGAACCGTTGGGCAAGGGCGGCCCGCTCGTCGGCTGAGGCCTCAATCTCTAGGGTTTTCAGTCCGCCAAGCGAATCGAGCCGATAGGTTCGGGAAAATTCAGGCGTCATCGGATCTCTCCTGCCAACAAGGCGTCGAGCGGAGTTGCCCCCAGACGCTGCCAATAGGCACGCAGGCTGGCCGCGCCATGGGCAAGAGCGGCATCCCCGGGATGTTCGGTGCGATAGAGGTTGCGGATAAGCGCATCTTCCAGACCTGTTCCTTCCAGACCCGTGCGATACGCCTCTATGCGCCCGCCAAGGGCGGCCATCATCCGGCCAATATGTTTGCCCACCACAATATCGCCCACGCCTTCTTGCCGAAGCTGGCCATCCATATCGTCAACGAAAATCTCGGTCAGCATGACGGCGGGGACGCGCCCATCTGCGCCCGCTGCATCCAGTCGGACGATGGCAAGCGCGGTCAATGCGGTGACCATTTCAAAGCGGCCATTCATGGTGTCGGCGACTTTGCCGTCTCGATACCAATGGGGTTGGCGCGCCTCGGCGACGACAGCGCGATAAAGCGGCGCGAGCGCATCCCGCCCTTTATTGCGGGCAAAAAGCGATTTCAGCAGTTTCAGCGCCATGCTTATCTTCCTATTGGGTTGTTGTTCTTCGGCTCCCGGCATATTGGGGGTTACGGCCCATTCAGCAAGGGGTCAGGTCGCGTCATGGAAAGGTCGTCGTGCATGAACCGCAAAATTGTCCCCGCCCTCGCGCTTGTCGCCCTCGCTTTGGCTGCGTCTGGGTGCACGCGGATTGTGGGCCATCAGGGCTATATTACGGATCCAACGCTGGCGGATGCGATTCAGCCGGGCGTGGATAATCGCGATTCGGTGGAAAAGACCCTGGGTCGCCCCACCTGGGTCAGCCAGTTTGGCGCGCAGGATTATTATTATTTTTCGCGCAACACGCGCCAATATGCGTTCAACACGCCAACAGCCTCTGAGCAGACGGCCATGCGGATACGCTTTGATGCGGCGGGCAATGTCATCGCGGTTGAGCGCCGTGGGATGGAGCAGATCGCCAAGGTCGACCCAACCGGCAAGAAAACGCAGACGCTGGGGCGCGAGCGCAGCTTCTTCCAAGAACTCTTCGGCAATATTGGCCAAGTCGGCTCTGTTGGCGAATCGGGCGGGACCGCGGATAACCCTAATTAAGGTCTGACCAAGTTAAGGGTCAGCCATCCCGAACCACGTCCGGGATGGCCAAATCCTTATCGCGCGATGCCGCTGGCGGCGAGAACGGCGAGTGTGACTAATTCCGACGCTGTGGACACCATCGGGGCGACCTGCACCGGCTTTTCCATGCCGATCAGGATCGGGCCGATCATCGAATCGCCACCCAGTTCGCGCAGCAGCTTGGCAGAGATATTGGCGGCCTGTAGGCCGGGCATCACCAGCACATTGGCAGGCCCTGACAGGCGGCTGAACGGATAGGCTGCGGCCATGCGCGGGTTGAGCGCGACGTCGGGGGCCATATCGCCTTCATATTCAAAGCTGACACCCCGGGCATCAAGAATGGCAACAGCTTCCCGAATCGGGTCGAGCCACGTGCCGCGCGGATTGCCAAAATTGGAATAGGATAGGAAGGCAACGCGTGGCTCTTGCCCCATACGCCGGGCAACCGCAGCACTTGCCTCGGCAATGTCGGCCATTTCCTCAGCGGACGGCCGTTCATTCACCGTGGTATCCGCCAGGAACACCGTGTGATGCTGCCCAACCACAATGTGCATGCCAAAAGGCGTCATGCCCGGTGCTGGGTCAATGACGCGCCGCACTTCGCTCAGCGTCTGACCAAAGCCGCGCGTGACACCGGTGATGACGGCATCGGCCTCGCCCATTTTCAGCAGCAGGGATGAAAAGACGTTGCGATCCTGATTGACGATCCGCTCGCAATCGCGGCGCAGATAGCCCCGGCGTTGCAGCCGCTCATAAAGCATATCGACCATTTGCGGGACGAGCGGGGAATTGCGGCTGTTATGCAGCTCAAAGCTTTCCGGATCTTCAACGCCAAGGGCGGCCAATTGGTCGCGCACGCTGTCGCGGCCGACCAGAACCGGGGTGCCACAGCCGCCGTCGCGAAAAGCAATGGCGGCGCGCAGCACAACTTCTTCCTCAGCCTCGGCAAAGACCACGCGCTTGGGATGCGCGCGGGCATTTTCATAGGCCATGGTCAGCACACCCGTGGTCGGGTTCATCCGCGCGCGCAGTGAGGTGCGATAGCCCGCCATGTCGAGGATCGGTCGTGTCGCCACGCCCGAATCCATCGCAGCTTGCGCCACGGCGGCCGGCACAATTTCCATCAGGCGCGGGTCAAAGGGCGCGGGGATGATATAGTCTTCGCCAAAGCGCGGCGTCTTGCCGCCATAGGCTGCTGCCACTTCTTCCGGCACTTGTTGCCGCGCCAATTCTGCCAGCGCGCGGGCGGCGGCAATCTTCATCGCGTCGTTAATGGCGGTTGCCCGAACGTCGAGCGCACCCCGGAAGATGAAGGGGAAGCCCAGCACGTTATTGACCTGATTTGGATAATCGGAACGACCCGTGGCGACGATCACGTCGGAACGAACGGCCTTTGCCTCGGGCGGGGTAATTTCCGGGTCGGGATTGGCCATGGCGAAAATAATCGGGCGATCCGCCATCGACCGGACCATATCGGGTGTGACCGCACCCTTGACCGACAGGCCCAGAAACACATCTGCGCCATCAAGGGCATCGGCCAAGGACCGACGATCCGTCTTGACCGCATGGGCGGACTTCCACTGGTTCATCCCCTCGGTGCGGCCTTGATAGATCACGCCCTTGGAATCGCACATCAGGATATTGTCATGCGGCACGCCGACCGCCTTGATGAGTTCGGTGCAGGCAATGGCAGCCGCCCCAGCACCGTTCACAACGATGCGGGTATCCTTCATCTCCTTGCCCGTCAGATAGAGGGCATTGATCAGGCCGGCTGCGGCAATAATCGCGGTGCCATGCTGGTCATCATGCATGACGGGAATGTTCATCCGCTCTTTGAGCGCTTGTTCGATGATGAAGCATTCAGGGGCGGCAATATCTTCTAGATTAATGCCGCCAAAGCTTGGTTCCATGAGGGCCACGGCATTGATGAAGGCTTCGGGGTCTTCAGTGTCCAGCTCAATATCGATCGAATCGACATCGGCGAACCGCTTGAAGAGCACAGCCTTGCCTTCCATCACAGGCTTAGAGGCCAGCGCCCCCAAATTGCCCAGACCCAAAATCGCCGTGCCATTGGAAATGACGGCGACGAGATTGCCCTTGGCGGTATAATCATAGGCGGTTGAGGGATCTGCAGCGATTGCCTTGACCGGTACGGCCACGCCGGGAGAATAGGCCAAACTTAGGTCGCGCTGCGTTGCCATCGGCTTAGAGGCGACAATTTCAATCTTACCGGGGCGTCCCGCCGAATGATAAAATAGCGCTTCACGATCCGAAAATTGCAGCTTTGAGTCGCTCATTGTCTCTCTTTCCCCGTTACTTAAGTCCCAAACCACGCCTTAGGCACTTCTTTTGGCAACGGGAAGCAGGGATTGCACCCAAGGGCAAAACACCGCTATCCGGACGGTCTATGACACAGGCCGGCGCAGGGGGCGTCACACCAATGATGGCGCAATATCTTGCGCTCAAAGAGGAGGCAGGAGACTGCCTGCTCTTTTACCGCATGGGCGATTTTTTTGAGCTGTTTTTCGATGATGCGCGATCTGCCGCACAGGCGCTCGATATTGCGCTGACCGCACGCGGAGAGCATCAGGGCCAGCCTGTCCCCATGTGCGGCGTGCCCGTTCATGCGGCCGACGCCTATCTCGCCCGGCTTATTCGCGCGGGCTTTCGTGTGGCGATTGCCGAACAGATTGAAACCCCGGCTGAGGCCAAGGCGCGCGGATCTAAATCTTTGGTCGCCCGCGCCATTGTGCGCGTGGTGACGGCGGGCACGTTGACCGAAGAGGCACTGCTGGAGGCGCGCAGCGCAAATTGGCTGGTCGCAGTGGCGCCGCAAGGGTCGGCTATGGGTGTTGCCGCTGCAGATATTTCAACGGGCCGGTTTGAAATTTGCGAAACAACGCCAGAAGGTCTGGCGGCGGAATTGGCGCGACTGGGCCCGTCCGAAATTGTTGTTTCCGAAGGGGCAGAGATAGAGGGTACAGAGCGCCGCCGGGGAGAGTTTCTGCCTGCCGATGGCGTGGCGCTGCTGAAGGCCCTGTTTGGGGTTGCCACGCTGGATGGCTTTGGTGATTTCTCAAAGGCAGAATTAGCCGCCGCCGCTGGCTTGCTGTCCTATCTGGATCATGTGGGGAAAGGCAGTCTGCCCTTTTTGTCTCCTCCGGTAAGATTGCAGGCCAGCGATCATATGCTGATCGATGCAGCGACGCGCGACAGTTTGGAGCTTGTCCGCGCAACCGGCGGAAGCCGGGCGGGAAGTCTGCTTGATGCAATTGACCGGACGGTCACGGGCGCGGGCGCGCGCCTTCTGGCGGCTGACCTTTCTGCCCCACTGATGAATGTGCGAGCCATTGAAGATCGGCTCGATTTGGTC
>CAMAQU010000113.1 GCA_945860425.1 Sphingomonas paucimobilis | reverse complement strand
CCAATGCCCGGCGGGCCGCCAAATTTATGCGCGGAGACGGCGATGAGATCTGCATCGGGCAGGTCAAGCTTGCCTGCCGTCTGCGCGCAATCGGCAAAGAAGATGCCACCCTTATCCCGCACAATCTCGGCAATGTCCTCCAGCGGCTGGATCACCCCTGTTTCATTATTCGCATGCTGCACCGCGACCAGCGGCCGGGCAGCCGATAAAGCCGAAAGCCGACCATAGACGCGATCCGGCGTCACGCGGCCATCTGGGGCAACCGGGATTAAAAAGCCATGCGGGGCGCAGCGTTGGACGGCATCATGTTCAATTGCCGACAGTAAAGTGACATCCGCCGCCGTGCGCGTCAGGGCCATGGAAATGGCTTCGCTTGCCCCGCTGGTGAAGATAATCTCATGCGACCAGCCCAGCGCCCCTGCGATGCGATGACGGGCATCTTCCAAGGCGGCACGGGCTGCGCGTCCTTCGGCATGGGGGGAGGATGGATTGGCCCAAGTCTCGATCGAACGTGCCATCGCATCGCGCACCGGGGCCAGCACCGGGGCGGTTGCAGCATGGTCAAGATAAAGACGATCAGGCACGGTCACACCCAATGATTGCGAAATGGCCGGTCCTTCCTATATAGGGAGAGCTCATGGCGCAAAGTATTGCGCTGTTCCCATTGACGATTTTTCTGTCCGAGGCCCATGCCCGAAGTTATTTTCCCCGGCCCTGAAGGCCGCCTTGAAGGCCGCTTTAACCCTGGTCCACGCCCCCGCGCACCTGTTGCGATGATCCTGCATCCCCACCCCAAAGCGGGCGGAACGATGAACAATCGGATTGCGCAGGCGCTCTACCAAACCTTTGTGCGGCGCGGTTTTGCGACCTTGCGCTTCAATTTTCGCGGCGTTGGGCGCAGCGAAGGCGTGTTTGACAATGGCATTGGTGAATTGTCCGATGCTGCATCCGCGTTGGATTGGGTGCAGTCGATCCACCCAGAAGCCCAACAGACCTGGGTGGCTGGTTACAGCTTTGGGGCGCTTATCGGCATGCAGTTGCTGATGCGTCGGCCGGAGATTCGCGGCTTCATCTCGATTGCGCCGCCCGCCAACATGTATGATTTCAGCTTTTTGGCGCCCTGCCCATCCTCGGGCATCATCATTCAGGGCACAGCGGATGAAGTCGTGACCCCGCCCGCTGTGCAAAAGCTGGTCGATAAGCTGCGCACGCAGCGGCACATCACCATCAATCATGATGAGATTAAGGGCGCGAACCATTTCTTTGAAAATGAGATGACGGAACTCATGGGGTCGGTGGACGGCTATCTTGATTATCGTCTCGATCCGGCCTGCCCAATCCGCTAAACCGGGATCGGGCATAAAGTTGAGTATGTGACTGCGTAGAGCCTAGGGTGGAATATGCCGATCAGCCGATCCCGTGATGAGCGGACAGTGCTCGATCTCTTTACAGAGATTGCCATTGTCGAACATTTGTTGCGCAACCGATATGACCAATCCGCGCCTGCGGGCATGACGACCGGACAATTCGGAATTTTGACCCATTTCATCCGCGGCGGAAAATCCCGCGAGAAACTCTCTGTTCTGGCCTGGGTGTTTCAGGACAGCGAAGATTATATGGCTGAAAAAGTGGCGTCTTTGGTCGCGCGCGGGCTATTGGCGTCCGCCCCGTCCGATCAGGAGATTTGGGTTGAGATCACCGATGCGGGCCGCGAAATGCACGGTCAGGCACTGGCCGAAATCGGCCCAGAGGTCGAACAGCTTTTGGAAGGCATAGATTTGGACGATCTCCAGATCAGCCTGCGTGTGCTGCAGGATATTCGCCGGACGCTCGATAATCTGCCAGATCGTTAAAGCGCCTGGGCTTTAATAGCCCATCAGGCTCATGACTTCCCGACGGCTGCTGGCGTCATCCAAAAAGCAACCGAGCAGGCGGCTCGTTGTCATCCCCACACCCGGGGTGCGCACGCCTCGGCCGGTCATGCAACCATGCGTGGCTTCAATCACAACAGCGACGCCATGTGGCTGGAGATTGTCCCAAATGCATTTGGCGACTTCGGCGGTCAGCCGTTCTTGCACCTGAAGCCGCTGCGCATAGCCATGCAGCACGCGGGCCAGTTTTGAAATGCCGACAACGCGGTTTTTGGGAAGATAGGCGATGGAGGCCTTGCCGACAATCGGCGCCATGTGATGTTCGCAATGCGACTGAAACGGAATGTCTTTCAGCAAGACAACCTCATCATAGCCGCCCACTTCTTCAAAGGTGCGCGACAAATGCAGGCCCGGGTCTTCGGCATAGCCCGCGCAATATTCCTTCCACGCCCGCGCGACGCGCTTGGGCGTATCGATCAGGCCTTCGCGATTGGGGTCGTCGCCCGCCCAGTTGATGAGCGTTCGGATTGCGTCGGCAACGTCTTGGGGGACGGCAGGTTTGTTATCTTCGGTCATATCAACGACATCCTATAGGCCGCTTGGCTTCTCATGCCCATACCGACTTAAGATCGGCACTAAGGCAAATGATTCAAATATGGTGCAGAAACGCAACACACAGCGGAAATCATCCTTTTCCCTTACGTCTTTCGGGAAAAACTCACCCTGCGCATCCACCTAAAAGGCCCCTCCCGCCAGATTTGCAAGATTTGAGCCATTGACGGACGCCAAATCGCGTCGCAGGATGGCGCCAATACGCGTCTTGAGCGCGATAGAGCCGGTAAATCCGGCACCAAATGGGAGATGGGGTAATGAAGCAAGTTTACGTCACCGGTGTTTCTGCACTTGCGATGCTGATCGCGTCGCCTGCCTTGGCGCAGTCGGCCCAAGCCGATTCGTCAGACATTGGCGCAGATGAAATCATCGTCACCGCACAGCGTCAGGCACAGAGCCTGCAAGAAGTGCCAATCGCCGTCTCTGCTTTCTCGGCCGAAGCCCTTGAGAAGCAACAGATCAAGAACGCCAGTGATCTTCAGCTCACCCTGCCGAACGTGACCTTCACAAAAGGCAATTTCACCGGTTCGAGCTTCACAATCCGCGGCATTGGTGACCTTTGCGTCGGCGTGGCCTGCGACTCTGCAACCGCCATTCACTTGGACGGTACGCCGCTCCTCGCGACGCGCCTGTTCGAAACCGAATATTTTGATCTTGAGCGCGTCGAAGTTCTGCGCGGTCCGCAAGGCACGCTGTTCGGCCGCAACGCCACCTCGGGCGTGGTTAACTTTATCCCGGTTCGTCCAGATCTGACGGCGTTCAAGGGATCTGGCGAAATTGAATATGGCAATTTCAATTCGGTCAAGGCGAAGGGCATGATCAACGTGCCGATCTCCGACACGCTGGGCGCGCGCGTTTCTGGCTTCTACTTGAAGCGTGATGGCTACACGACCAACCTCTTCGACGGCAAGAAAATGGATAACCGCGATATGTATGCCGTCCGCGGGTCAGTGCGCTGGGAGCCGACCGACAGCACGACGATTGATCTCATGGGCTACTATTTCCGTGAAGATGACAACCGTATGCGCATTCAAAAGCAAATGTGTCAGCGCGACCCCACTGGCGTGCTGGGCTGTCTGCCCAATGGGCGTGAATATGGCACCACGAACGCTAACTCGACCTTTGTTGGAACGCTGACTTCGCGAGAGTTTCTCACTATTAACAAGATCCCAGTACCGACCCTCGGCCTGGGCAGCCTTTATGGCCCGGACGTCTACGCGGGCGTTGTGAACCCAGCTGATCCGCGCACGGTCAACACGGACTTCATGCCGACCTATTTCACGTCGGAGCAGCAATATCAGGCGCGTATCAATCAAGAACTGGGCGCATTTAACGTCCAGTTAACTGGCTTCTACCACAAAGCTTCGGTCGACTCGTCGCAGGACTACAACCTCTCGGTTCAAAACCGTGCCGTCATGACGCCGGGCCTGACAACTCTTGCTGGTCTCGCTGCCGGTGCTGGCGGCGCCGCGCTCGTGCCTTTGCTGAAGCCCATTTATGATGCCCTGACACCCACTGGCCCGGCAGGTAATCTTTGTACGTCTCTCGCCGAGTTTACGGGCACAGGGTCGTATGGTGGGCACAAATTGTGCTCGGCGACACCTCAGGATTTCGACCGGTCTAATCAGGTCAACCAGGACTGGTCGGTTGAAGGTATCATCACCTCAGACTTTGACGGCAAGTTCAACTTCCTACTCGGCGGTATTTACGTCGACGCAAAGTCGTCGGAAAATAGCTATTTCGTGAACAGCTTCGGGATTGATTATGTCTCGGGCATTCTCGGCACCTTCGGCGCCGCGGGCGCGGGCCTCCCTCCATCATATCTTGCGACGCCGTTCTTCCGAAACAACACGGATAACTTTACGGTGAAGTCCTACGGCATCTTCGGTGAAACTTATTATGAGTTTAGCGATGCCGTGAAGCTGACCTTGGGTCTGCGCTATAACAACGATAAGAAGACGACTAAGGCTCGGTCCACACTGGTGAATTTCTTGGCGCCATTCGCCACCAAAGAGGCCTTTGCCTCGCCATATTCCGCATCGTACGACGCCGATCCAGGCAGGGCGGGCAACCAGGCTTTCGCGCAACGCAATGTCGGGTTCAACAAAATGACGGGTCGCGCTGTGCTTGACTGGAAGCTGAGCGATGACCATCTGCTCTATGCCTCCTATTCGCGGGGCTATAAGTCGGGGGGCATCAATCCGCCGCTGCAGCCAATTTTTGTTGTTCCAGATTCCTTCTCACCAGAAACTGTGGACTCATTTGAAGTTGGTTCAAAGAATGTGTTCGCCAATGGCAAATTCACTATAAATGCAACAGCCTTTTACTATAAGTATAAGGGCTTGCAGCTGAGCCGCATCGTTGCACGCACCGCGGTTAACGATAATATTGATGCCGATATTTACGGCGTGGAGCTGGAAAGCATCATCCGCCCAACCCGCGAACTGGCCATAAATTTCGGCGCCAGCTATCTTCACACAAAGGCGGGGGATTCGGGTGAGCGTTTGTTCGACCCGCGCGATCCATCGGCGGGCCGGTCAGACGCCGTGATCATCAAAGACATCACCAACGGAGCAAACTGCGTGGCTGTTTCCAAGTCGGGCAGCGCGGCGGGCGTGAACGGCTTTGTGACAACCATTAACCAGGGAGTTGGTCTGCAGGCCCCCACAAGCTTTGGTCCCAATAGCGGCCTGAATGCCAATGGCGCCTTTAGCATCTGTAGTGCTTTGACAGCTCAGGCTGCCGGAGCGGTAGGCGCAGCCTTTGGAGGGGTAACCGTGCTCAACGGCGTGCCAGTTAATGTCAAGGGCAACAAGTTGCCTCAGGCGCCGAACTATAAGTTCTCGGCTGGCGCACAGTACACTGTGGAGATGGACAACGGCATGACGGTCGTTCCACGCGCCGACCTCACCTACACGGGCGATAGCTATGGCAACATCTTCAATGGCCGCGTCAACAAGATTGAGGGTTACACACAAGCCAACGCTCAGATCCAGTTGAACGGGCAGGATGATAAGTGGTTCATGCGCGCTTACGTTCAGAACATCTTTGATAGCTCCCCGATCACCGGCCTTTATTTGACCGATCAGTCTTCGGGTTCCTACACTAACATCTTTACGCTTGAACCGCGCCGCTACGGTGTCGCTGCCGGCTTCAAGTTCTAACTGAAACCTCAAGGGGAGGTTGCCTGGCCCCGGTGCGCTTGTCGCACCGGGGCTTTTTTCTGTCCCCAACTTGGGGGACCCAACCACAATTCCTAGTGGCAATTGCCCACCGGTTCCCTTAGAGGCGGCTGTTCTAGTCACTCCATCAATGGGACGCAGGCCACATGATGCGCATTGCCATTGCCTCTGATCACGCCGCGCTCGACTTGAGGCGCGCGCTGTGCGACTGGATGACCGAGGCGGGGCATGAGGTGACCGATCTCGGCTCCCATGATGCCACCAGCG
>CAMAQU010000112.1 GCA_945860425.1 Sphingomonas paucimobilis | reverse complement strand
TAAGGGACCGCAGGGCGCTTTAGTCGCAGCGGGGAGGGCAGAACTCCCTCACCCCTCCACCAAAAACGTCAGCCCCGCATTCTTCTCCAGCCGCGTCAGCAGCGGCGCGGCCATTACCGCACCCGGTGTCGTCACGCCGCCGGGGGTGTCCGTCTCCAACAGCGTCAGCGCGCTTTCGGAGATCATCTTGCTGGTGGAGCCATAGCCGGGGTCTTTATCGCCCGAGACGGAGACGCGCACGGAGCTGCCATCCGGATATTCGCCGATGAAGAGCACATCGTAAAATCCGTTTTCGCGTTCTTCCTTGCTGGGGCCATCCCCGGGCAGGATTTTGGCATCGCCAAAGGGGTTTGCCTTGGCAATGGCTTCGGCCATGGCGCGGCCGGCGTCGCCGATGGTTGTCATCATCATTTCATCATAGACAAAATCCCGGCCATAGGGATGGCCGAGCAGGAAGTTGCTGCGATGCACATTCTTGGTGTTGATGGGGGCCATCACAAAGGGCGCGGTCCATGTGCCCGTCGCGCTGTCATATTCCGGCATCAGGCCAGAGGGTTGGGCGGGTCCTTCAAAGCCCGGGGTCAGGCCAAAGCTGCTTTTCAAAATGCCGATGATCTTGGGGTTTTTGGCGGCGGCCTTCATCGTTTCGGTCAGGCTCGCAATGGTGCCGCCAGAGGCGCCGCCCTGCATCTTGCGCACGCGGCCTTTGACGCGCGGGGCGGGCTTGCCATGGCGCTGATTGGCTTCTTGCTGAAGGAACCAGACGCCCAGATCAAAGGGGATGGAATCAAAGCCGCAGGAAAAGACGATGCGGGCCCCGGTTTCTTTGGCGCGGGCATCATGCGCGTCGATCATCTGCCGCATCCAGGCGGGTTCACCGCACAGATCGACATAATCCGTGCCGGTTTCGGCGCAGGCGGCGACCAATTCTGGGCCATAAAGCTGATAGGGGCCAACGGTCGTCAGGACGACGCGGGTGCGCTTGCACATGTCGATCAGCGTTGCGGGGGTGCTGGCATCTGCAATGATGAGGGGGGTGTCGCTGGGCAGGCCCATCTCATCGCGCACTTGGGTGAGTTTGGAGAGGCTACGGCCCGCCATAGCCGATTTCTGGATGCCCTGTTTGGCGAGATATTCCGCGACAAGCCGGCCCGTAAAGCCGCTTGCGCCATAGACGATGATGTCGAATTCTGCGGTCTGCTTGGCCATGTGTTTCTCCTATCGTCGTGATTTACAGCTTGGGCAGGGTGACCCCTTTTTGCCCCATATATTTGCCAGCCCGGTCGGCATAGCTTGTCTCGCACGGTTCATTGCCCTTGAGGAAGAGGAACTGACACGCCCCTTCATTGGCATAGATTTTGGCAGGGAGCGGCGTGGTATTGGAAAATTCCAGCGTCACATGCCCTTCCCAGCCGGGTTCCAGCGGGGTGACGTTCACGATGATGCCGCAGCGGGCATAGGTGGATTTGCCAAGGCAGATGACCAGCACGTCGCGTGGCACGCGGAAATATTCGACCGTGCGGGCAAGGGCAAAGCTGTTCGGCGGGATGATGCACACATCGGTCTTGCGGTCGACAAAGCTTTTCGGGTCAAATTCCTTGGGATCAACCACGGAACTGTCGACATTGGTGAAGATCTTAAACTCATCGGCGACGCGCGCGTCATAGCCATAAGAGGACAGGCCATAGCTGATGCAGCCGTCGCGGCGCTGGCCTTCCACAAAGGGGTCGATCATACCCGTGCTCAGCGCCTGTTCGCGGATCCAGATGTCAGACAGAATGGACATTAATTCTCCTAAACAAGCCCAAGATCGGCAGGGCCAAAAGCAAATGGCAAAAGGCTTGATAGCGTGTGCCGCTCCACCACGCCACCATCTGCGGAGGCGCAATGAATGACAATATCATGGCCCGATAGGCCCCCCGCTTCATTAATCACCTGACGGCAGCGGCCACAGGGGCGCACAGGGTCTGTGCCCGTGATCGCGCCATCGACCAGCTTGCCGCCGATAATCGCAATTTCCCGCACATCGCGCAAATGCCCGGCGGAATTTGCCGTGCCCAGCGCAACGGTTTCCGCGCAGAGGGTCAGGCCATAGCTTGCATTTTCAAAGTTGCAGCCGGTGATGATGCTGCCATCCGCCAGCAACAGGGCAGCGCCAACCCCAAATCCGGAATAGGGGGCATGCGCCTGTGCCGCCGCCGCGCGGGCGCGATCAACAAGGGTGCGGGTGGTCTCATCGGTCATTGTTGAATTACATTCCAATTGGTGCTGCCTTGGATGCCCTTAACGCGCCGAAATGTCGAGGCTTGCCACATCGCCCAATCGCGACTGGCGTAAGAGGGGCGCAGGAAGAAGCCTGTGAGCCAGAGCGGACGATCAATGGCGCTGCTAATCTCATAACTCCGCTCAAAATCCCGCGACAGGCCTAGGATGATGGTCTTGCCCGTATGCGCTTCCACCATTTGGATGAACCGGGTCAAATCCCGCAGAACCTGCGCGCGCTCTGGCCGGTCATCGCAATTGCCCGATAGGGTCAGCTTGACGGCGGCGGGTAGGGCGGTCTGATCCCGCTCAACAATGGAGATGAAGTTGGTCGCTTGATCCAAGGCCGGGCGGCAGAGCGAATAGACGTGGTACGCGCCCCGGCGCAGGCCCGCTGCATCTGCCTTTTCCCAGTTTTCGGCGAAATTGGGGTCGGCGCTATCCGCCCCTTCGGTTACCTTGATATAGGCAAAATCGGCCCCCGCCGCTTCAACCGTGGGCCAGGCGACGACGCCATTTTCCTCTGACACATCGACGCCCTGCACGGGATAGGCAGCCGGATTGGGCTTCCAATGCGCTGCTCCCCAGAACAGCACCCCCGCAAGGACGACAAAGGCGAAAACCAGCACGCCGACCCGAAAACGCCCCCGCATGCCTTACCCCTTAATGTGCAGAACGCAGATCAGCGTGAACAGCCGTCGTGCCGTATCAAAATCAACCTCAATTTTGCCGTCCAGCCGCTCTTTCAAAAGCTCTGCCCCTTCATTGTGGATAGCCCGGCGCGCCATATCCACCGTTTCAATCTGTTGCGGGGTAGAGACGCGAATCGCCTGATAATAGCTGTCACAAATCGCGAAATAATCGCGGATCAGCCGCCGAAACCGACCAAGCCCCAAGATGACAGAACCAAAGGGGCTGCCATCTTCTCTGCCCATGTCAAAGGCAAGCCGGCCTTCTTCAACCCGCAGCATCAACTGATACGGCCCGCAATAGCCATCTTCCGCCACGCGCTGTGGCGCGAAATAATTACCTTCTAAGATATCGAAAATGGCGATGCGTCGCTCCTGCTCAATATCCGCAGAGCGCCAGATGATCGTATGCTCGTCGAGCTTGATATCGATGATGCGGGGATCGGCCATAGAAGTGCGCATATCGAATGCCGGGCGGCTTGGAAAGATGAGGACGATATGAGTTATCCCCGTTATCCTCTTCTTGCGTCGTTGGCGTTAACGGCTGCTTGCTTCATGAGGCTCTAATGGCAGACCCCGTTCGATTGATTCACGATACCAGCGACACCGCTGTGCAGCTTCCCCATAATGTTGAGGCAGAGGCCGCCCTTTTGGGTGCGCTGATGATCGACAATCGCGTGGCAGAGGATGTGCAGCTGAAGCTGCGCGCCGAACATTTTTTTGAGCCGGTGCACGGCCGGATTTATGATGCGATTATGAAGCTGGTGGATCGATCCATGGTGGCAACCCCGGTCACGCTCAAGCCTATGTTTGAGGCCGATGAGGCGATGAAAGCCCTTGGTGGGCCAGCTTATCTGGCGCAGCTGACCGGATCGGGCGCGGCCTTGCTCGGCGCGCGGGATTTTGCAGCGCAGATTTATGATCTGGCCTTGCTCCGCGAATTGGTGAGCGTCGGCCGCGATATGGCGACCCGGGCGCTGGACACCAGCGACGCCGTGTTGCCGACGGAGCAAATCGAAACGGCGGAAATGGCGCTGTACCGCGTGGCCGAACAAGGCGGGGAAACAGGGAGCACCAAATCCTTTGGTCAGGCGACCAAAATGGCCGTCTCTCTCGCAGAAAAGGCCCTGAATTCGGGCGGGGGCCTATCGGGCGTGACAACGGGCATTGATGGCATCAACGCCAAAACGGGCGGCCTGCACCATTCCGATCTCATCATTCTTGCTGGTCGTCCCGGCATGGGCAAAACGGCCTTGGCAACCAACATCGCCTTTAATGCGGCCCGGCGCTGGGCGCGTGACTTGGAAGATGGCATTCCGCCGGAAAAATCGGTCGGAGCACCGGTTGCCTTTTTCAGCCTGGAAATGTCGGCCGATCAGTTGGCGACGCGTATCCTGTCGGAGCAGTCCGAAATCAGCTCTGAAAATCTGCGTATGGGCAAGATCAGCCAGACGGAGTTTCGCAGCCTTGCTCGCGCGGCGGCTGATCTGGAATCCTTGCCGCTCTACATTGATGATACGGCTGGCCTCACCATCGCCGCCCTGCGCACCCGTGCCCGTCGGTTGAAGCGGCGGCACGATATTGGTCTGATCATCGTCGATTATCTTCAGCTGCTCCAAGGATCCAAAAGCGGGGGTGGGGATAATCGCGTGCAGGAAATTTCAGAAATTTCGCGCGGTCTGAAAACTTTGGCCAAGGAACTCAACGTTCCCGTCATCGCCCTGTCGCAGCTGAGCCGTGCGGTGGAGCAGCGGGAGGATAAAAGGCCGCAATTGTCGGACCTTCGTGAATCCGGCTCGATTGAACAGGACGCGGACATTGTGCTTTTCGTCTATCGGGAAGAATATTACATTCAGGCCCGCGAACCCAAACGCCCAGCCGAAGGCGAAGATGCTAAGGTCTTTGACGATCATGCCAAATGGGCGATTGAGATGGAGCGGGTCTTTGGCCTGTCCGAACTGATCGTCGCCAAGCAGCGCCATGGCGCAACGGGCAAGGTCAAGATGAAGTTTGATGCCCGGTTTACGCGCTTTAGCGACTATGTGGATGAGAGTTATTTGCCCCAGCAAATGGGGTAAGCGTACGTTTCATGCTGCATTGCACAAAATTCTTGCGCAAAGCCAAAGCCTTCGGCATTTTGACGATATGCTTGCAAACCGTGTCATCTTAGAAGCCATAGCGACGAAACACTGCCTCAAGGCGGGCTATAACGGCACGACCTTCATCCTTGCGCCACATATACTCTACACCCGCCGCGATCTTGTGTATCTCGATGCAGTGCCATTCATGAAAAACGACGCGCCGCCGCGCGAGGAGAAAATGGCAACGTTCAAGGTCGACGGCATGTCGGATATTGAATTGGCGGAAGAGATTTTTGAGCCGAGCGTGTTGTTCGAACCTTGGCAAGACAAGTATCGCGACACGACCTTATTCTCGGTCCCCGAATAAGAATTCACGCGATATGACAAAGGCTTAACCAGATGGACAGCCGCCGGATAAGGCGCCTGCCCTAAGCCTGTCTGCGGGCAGGAAAGCCACCAAATGCCCCCATAGGTGGTGCCTATAGAGAGGATCGACGCCTGCAAATCCCCCCTTGCAGGCGTCGGCCTTTTATCAGGCAGCAGCGCGGTCGGTGCGGTCCTTCATTTCCTGGTTCAGCATTTCTGCAAGCAAGAACGCCAGTTCCAGAGATTGGCCGGCATTCAGGCGGGGGTCGCAATGGGTGTGATATCTGTCCGCCAAATTCTGTTCGGTCACGTCAATCGCGCCGCCTGTGCATTCGGTCACATTCTGACCCGTCATTTCAATGTGAATGCCGCCGCCATGCGTTCCTTCTGCGCGGTGCACGGCGAAGAAGCCGCGCACTTCGGCCAAGATCCGCTCAAACGGGCGGGTCTTATAGCCATTTTGCGCCTTGATGACATTGCCGTGCATCGGGTCACACGACCAGATGACAGGATGTCCTTCGGCCTTCACAGCGCGGACGAGTGCGGGCA
>CAMAQU010000111.1 GCA_945860425.1 Sphingomonas paucimobilis | reverse complement strand
TGGGCAAAAAAGCCCACGGCAATGAAGGGAAGAATGGCCTGAAGATGGTCCATTGTTAACTCTGGCATAAACGGGGCCCCCTTCAAGCTCCCTAACACAGCGTCGCAAATTTTAGACTGCAAATAAGCTAAGCTGTGCCTATCTGGTGTGAGACCAGTTCGCGCGCCATTCCTGAAGTTCAGGGCAGGCGCAAACGAGTTGTGCTTTTATGCCCTAAAGCAAATCCCCAGATATGGGTGCCGTGCGGTCAGATAAACGGTCAACAGGTATCTAAGGACGCGCGTGTGCAAATCAACGCAAGGCCCAATGTCGGTTGACTTGATCCGCCCCGCTTCCTAAGGGGATCGCGCCTTGGCGGGGTTTGTCCGTTCCATGGCGGTTTTGCTTTCTAACAGAAGGACGAATCGACATGGTGCAGAAAGATCCCGCGCAGGACGGTAAAGGTTCGTCAGACCCTCGGCTCGATTCGTTAGACATGCAGCTGAAACAGGTTCGACAAGCTGAAAAAATCCGTTCGGGAAAGAAGGATCAGGCACCTGCCAAAGGAATGCGGCAGGGGAACCGGGTTCTCACCGAATTGATTGCCGGCCCTGCGGGTGGTGCGTTGCTCGGCTGGTTTTTGGATCGGTTGTTCGGCACAGCTCCTTGGATCCTACTCATTGCCATGTTCCTTGGGATCGCGGTGGCGTTTAGGAATATCATCAGGATTTCAAACGAGCGTCCGGAATAGTCCGGGCGCTTTGTGTGCATAAACGGGGTTGGAATTACGTGGCTTCCGAAGGCGGCAAGATCGATCCGATGCACCAGTTTATGATTGAGCCGATCGCGCCGCTCAATCTGGCTGGATATGACATCTCGTTCACCAATTCCTCGCTGTTCATGCTGATCGTGCTTGGCACGATTTGGCTGTTCATGCTGGGCGGTATGAAGCGGGATCTTGTTCCCGGTCGCTGGCAGGCGGCTGTTGAGGGCGTATCCGGCTTTATCAACAATATGGTGTCGACCAGCGTCGGCCCCGAAGGCAAGGCCTATGTGCCGCTCGTCTTCTCGCTGTTCATGTTCATCCTCGTCGCCAATTTCATGGGTATGATGCCTTTTGGGATTGTGCCGGGTGTCCATGCCTTCACAGTGACCAGCCATCTCACGGTGACAGCGGTTCTCGCGATCCTGAGTTTTGGCACGGTGCTGGTTGTCGGCCTGTGGAAGCATAAGCTGCACTTCTTCTCGCTGTTCGTGCCGCACGGCACGCCTTGGTGGCTGATGTGGCTAATCCCGTTCATTGAACTCTTCTCGTTCCTCATCCGCCCGTTCAGCCTCGCGCTGCGTCTCTTCGTCGCCATGACCGCTGGTCACGTGTTGATGAAGGTACTGGCCGGATTTGTGATCAACGGCTTGAATGCAGATGCTGCCTGGGTTGCCCCGGTCGTCAGCCTGCCCAGCTTCATCCTGATGATTGGCATCACCATGCTCGAACTGCTGGTATGCGCGATCCAGGCCTATGTCTTTGCCTTGTTGACCTCGCTCTACATTAACGACGCGGTCAACTTGCACTGAGTTTTTACCACCACCTAACCATCGTTTTTATTTAAGGGAGTTTTATCATGGACGCAGAAGCAGCAAAGTTGATCGGTGCCGGTCTTGCAGCAATTGGTGCAGGTCTCGCCGCAGGCGGCGTGGGCAATGTTTTCGGGTCTTTCCTTCAGGGCGCTCTTCGCAATCCTGCTGCCGCTGATGGCCAGCAGGGTCGTCTGTTCATCGGCTTCGCCGCTGCTGAACTTCTCGGCCTGCTCGCGTTCGTCGTTGCGATGATCCTGATCTTCGTCGCGTAACGAACAGACCAATAGGTAAGGACGGCTTTTCGCCATGCCCCAGATTTCCCAGATCCTTGCGACCTATGCGTCCCAATTCTTCTGGCTGTTGATTGTCTTTGGCCTGATCTATTTCGTGATTGGCCGGGGCATCCTGCCAAGAGTGGACGCTACGGTTGACGCCCGCGATGCAAAGATCGCGGGTGACCTTGCCGCCGCTGAAAAAGCGCGCGCCGAGGCATCCGATTTGGAAGGGGCATGGCAAGCCGAACTGACGCAGACGCGTGCGGCCGCTCAGGCAGAGGCTCAAAAAGCCAAGGCCAAAGCACAAAAGGACGCAGATGCGCGGATTGCAAAGGCAGACGCTGAAATCGCCGCGAAAACGGCAGACGCAGAAGCTGTGATTGCCAAGGCGCGCGCCAAGGCATTGTCCGGTATTGACGGCGTCGCCGCCGATGCCGCGCAAGACATTGTCGCCAAGGTATCTGGCATCAAGGTGACCCCAGCTCAGGCGGCACAGGCAGTGAAGGCGGTATTGGCCAATGGCTGAAGACACCCACGCAACGACCGAAGCCGCTGGCGCAGCTGTGGAGCACGCTGCTCCCGCAGCGCTCGGCATGGATGCAACCATGTGGGTTGCGCTCGCCATGATCATTGTGATCGCGCTTGCCATTTGGAAGCGCGTTCCCGCAATGATTGCTGCGGCCCTTGATCAGAAGATCGCTGGCATCCGGGAACATCTGGAAGCCGCTGAAAATCTCCGCAAGGACGCAGAGGCGCTGAAGGCCGATTATCAAAAGCAGGCCAAGGCTGCAGCTAAAGACGCGGAAGCCATGAAGGCAGCTGCGGTTGAGGAAGCCAAGCAGATTGTCGCCAAGGCGAAGGCAGATGCCACTGCTTTGGTTGCCCGCCGGACAAAGACAGCCGAAGAAAAGATCGCGGCCGCCGAACGCGCCGCCATTGCCGATGTGCGGGCGAAGGCAGCATCCGCTGCCGCTGCGGCTGCTGCGCAGTTGATTGCCAAGGGTCATGACAGCAAGGCAGATAAGCCGCTGATTGATCAGACGATCGCGACGCTGAATTAAGAAGCGCTTCATTGACGCGAAGATAAGGCCGGGCGCGGAAAACCGCCTCGGCCTTTGTCTTGTCCGTCATGCCACCTTCTCGCCCGTCATTCCCGCGAAGGCGGGAATCCAAAAACATCTTGATTTTGGGGCATGCTCTCCAAATGCTGATTGCCTCTGTTGAGCTGAGTAGATCGACGGCATGGATTCCCGCTTTCGCGGGAATGACGTGGGTCCTTTAGAAGCGCAGCATGATCCGCCGGGCGAGCGCAGGGGACATGCTGTTGACCAATTGCAATAGCTTCACGAGGCCAACATTGGCCTCTGTTGCGTTGCGCTGCATTGCGCTGATGATTTGCCGGGCACATTCAGCAGGGGCCATTTTGCGGCTGCCACGGCCTGCGGTCAGTTTTGTTTCGACGACTGGTGGCAACGCTTCGAGCATGTGGACGGACGTCCCGGCCAATTGTGCCCTGATGGCTTGGGTATAGCTGCGCAGGGCCGCCTTGGTGGCGCAATAAATGGGGCCGCCAGCACGTGGGGCAATGGCGAGGCCGGATGTCACATTAATGATCATCGCCTCGGGCCGCGCTTTCAGCTGCGGCATCAGCCGCGTGATCAGGTGGACAGGTGCATTCAGGTTCAAAAAGATGCAGCGGTCATTATCGGCCAGATCGGGCGGGCCTTCGCGAAAGTCATGATCGCTCCCGGCCCCTGCATTGTTGATGAGAATGTCGATTGTGCGACCACCGACCCCGGCAAGAACAGCGTCCACGCCTGCGGGCACAGACAAATCAGCGGCAATGACTTCAAACCCACGCGACTGCATCTCTTGAATCCGGATTGCATTTCGGCCTGTTAGGATCAGGTCGGCGCCAAGTCCCTGTAACTGCGCGGCCATTTCTTTACCGATTCCATCGGTCCCGCCCGTCAATAATATGGTCTTGCCCGCGAGTTGCATCTATCGTCTCCTAGAATATAATTTTCATCCTGCAAGGTGGCCGCGTTCGTTCCTAATGTCTACGCCTGACTCCCCCGATCGCTTTAATGAAGAGCGCGCCACCTATACGGTGCGCGGGGCGGACCAGCCGGATTTGGAGGCTGGGGTCGCGGCGATCCGCAATGTCGTCAAAACGCTGCCGATAAAGCCCGGCGTCTATCGCATGTATGACGCCTGGGGCGATGTGCTCTATGTTGGCAAGGCCAAGGCGCTCAAGAACCGTGTGACCAATTATACGCAAGTGGACCGGTTACCCAATCGTCTGCGGCGCATGGTCGCGCAAACGCGCAGCATGACCATTGTAACAACCAATAGCGAGGCAGAGGCGCTGCTGCTCGAAGCGCAGCTGATCAAGCGCTATCGCCCAGCGTACAACGTCCTTCTGCGCGATGATAAAAGCTTCCCCTTCATCTTGTTGCGCGCGGACCATGAATTCCCCCGGATTCAAAAGCATCGGGGTGCGCGCCGGGCGAAGGGCAATTATTACGGCCCCTTTGCCAGCGCCGGATCGGTCAACATGACGCTGAATGCGCTGCAAAAGCTGTTTTTGCTGCGGTCATGCACGGATAGCTTTTTCAACAATCGCGACAGGCCCTGCCTGCTCTATCAAATCAAACGCTGTTCGGCCCCGTGCGTCGGGCGCATTGACGATGCGGCCTATGGGGAATTGGTTGATGATGCCAAGGCGTTCCTTGGCGGTAAATCGACTGATGTGCAGGCCAAGCTCGCCCGCGAAATGGAGAGCGCGGCCGACGCGTTGGATTTTGAACAAGCCGCCGTCCTTCGGGATCGGCTCAAGGCCCTGACCTTCATTCAGGGCAGCCAGGCCATTAACGCCGAAGGGGTGGGGGACGCCGATATATTTGCGCTGGCCACCCGGTCAGGTCAGGTTGGTGTTCAGGCCTTTTTCATTCGTGGGGGGCAAAATTGGGGGCATCGCGCCTTCTTTCCCACGCACACGTCTGATTTGGAAGAGGTTGAGACTTTCTCAAGCTTTTTGGCGCAATTTTATGAAGATGTGCCCCCGGCGCGAACAATCCTCCTCGATCGGGAATTGCCGGATGCAGACCTGCTTGCTGAGGCGCTTGGTTCACAAATTGGTCGCAAGGTGGATATTCAAGCGCCGCAACGGGGCGATAGGAAGCGGCTGGTGGATCAGGCTGTCCGCAATGCCATTGAGGCGCTAGAACGTCGGCTGGCTGAAACAACCACACAGGCCAAGCTTCTGCGTGAAGTGGCGGAATTGTTTGATCTGGCCGAACCACCCCAGCGGATCGAAGTTTATGATAACAGCCATATTCAGGGCACAAATGCGCTGGGCGCTATGATCGTCGCTGGGCCAGAGGGGTTTCAAAAAGGCCAGTATCGCAAGTTTAACATCCGCAATGCAGAGACAGTCCCCGGCGATGATTTTGCCATGATGCGCGAAGTTATGGCGCGCCGCTTTGGCCGCGCGCTGGAAGAGGATCCAGATCGGGATAAGGGCCTTTGGCCCGATCTGGCGTTGATTGACGGCGGCAAGGGGCAGGTGAGTGCGGTTAAGGCCGCGCTGGAAGAGCTTGGCATAGAGGATTTCGCCTTTGTCGGCGTGTCCAAAGGGCCTGACCGCAATGCCGGGCGCGAGATTTTCCACTTTCCCGATGGGCGGGAGCTGACCCTGCCCCTCAATGCCCCAGTGCTCTTCTATCTTCAGCGTCTGCGCGATGAGGCACACCGCTTTGCCATTGGTGCCCACCGCAGCAAACGGGCGCGCGCCATGGCGGCAAGCCCGTTGGATGAAGTCCCCGGTGTTGGTCCTGCGCGCAAGAAGGCGTTGCTGATGCATTTTGGCACGGCCCGCGCGGTGCGCAGTGCCAGTTTGGAAGATTTGCAGCGCGCGCCTGGCGTGTCAGCGGCCGTCGCGCAGGTTGTTTTTGATTTTTATCATGGCGGTGCGCCGCAGGCTTAGGACGCGCCCCTTGTGACATTCTCCTCTCGCCCGCTATAAACACGCAAAAGCAGCAGGGCGGTTCGGCATGTTCCATATTGAAGATCGGGTGTTTCTTGGCTTTGTCATTGCCGCCACACTGGCCATGGCGTGGATTGCCTCTCCCTTTTTCGGCGCGATCCTCTGGGGTCTGGTCGCGGCCATTG
>CAMAQU010000110.1 GCA_945860425.1 Sphingomonas paucimobilis | reverse complement strand
CACGGGATCGGGGTCAACGGATTGAAATAGCGTTTCCAGCGGCACGCCAAGCGATTGCTCAACCGCCGCGCGCACCTTTCCAAAGGGAAGGGCAGGCAGAGTATCTTGCAGCCGAAGGAGATCGCGGGCCGCCTCTTCTCCGACGAGATCAGGGCGAGTTGCGAGCGTCTGACCAAGCTTGATGGCCGCCGGGCCAATTTTCTCAAATGCCCCGGCATAATCTGGCTGTTTCGGCAGAAATGCGCCCAGTCGGGCGAGGCGTGCGATGCGGCGCAGACCCGCCGGGGATGCCGGGCTGCGCTCAATACCCAGCAACGCGCCATTGCGCGCCAAAATGCGGCCCCATTTCAGCAGCCGCCAGAAATGGATGACGCGGGAGGTCAAATCTTCCAACCGCTGTGAATGGCAACCAGCCCGCCCAAGATCGGCTCTACCCGCGTTTGGACGAAGCCCGCGTCGCGGATCATCCCCTCAAATCGCGGCATGTCTGGGAAGCGACGGATCGATTCGATCAAATAGCGATAGCTGTCGGCATCGCCGGCGATGAGTTGCCCGACCCTCGGCACAATCTTGTGCGAATAAAAATCATAAACCTCGGAAAATCCGGGCCAGGTCGTGGTCGAGAATTCGAGGCAGAAGAAACGGCCGCCACGCTTCAACACGCGGTGCGCCTCTTTCAGGGCCTGATCAATATGGGTGACGTTCCGAATGCCAAACGCAATTGTATAAGCATCAAAGCTATTGCTATCGAAGCTCAGCTTTTCGGCATTTTGTTCTGACCAGCTAAGGCCGCCAATGTCGCGGTCTTCGGCGCGTTCCATGCCCACGGCCAGCATGTCAGGGTTAATGTCGGCAACAGTGACCAAAGCGTCATGCGCCTGCATGCGAAAGGCAATATCGCCCGTGCCGCCCGCCATATCGAGGATCATTTCCCCGGCCCGCGGCTTCACGCGGTTGACGAAGCGATCCTTCCACAGCCGGTGCATCCCGCCTGACATGGCGTCGTTCATGACGTCATAGTTTTTGGCCACGCTGGAAAAGACGGCGCCCACGCGCTCTACCTTTTCGTCAGCATCGATATCATCGTATCCGAAGGAAACCTTTTCGCTCATGGCGCAGCCTCTAGCCAAGCCCGGCGAGGCTCGCTAGCGGAATCATGTGCCAGAACTTCCCGAAGTTGAAACGACCGTTCGTGGTCTTGCCGCCGTCCTTGATGGCGCGGTGCTATCTCATGTGGAACCGCGTCGCGCCGATTTGCGCTGGCCCATCCCCGTTGACCTGCGGCAGCGCATGCAGGGTGCGCGCGTGATCGGCCTGGGTCGGCGTGCCAAATATGGCCTCGTTCATACCGATCGCGGCGACACGATGATTTTTCATCTTGGTATGTCTGGCCGCTGGATCATCGACCCGCAAGACATTGGTAAGCACGGCCATTTGGTCTTGGAAACGGGATCTGGGCGGCGATTGGTCTTGGATGATCCAAGGCGGTTTGGATCGCTCGACCTTGTGCCGACGCCTGATCTGTTCGCATTTCCGGCCTTCGCCGTCATGGGCCCGGAACCTTTGAGCAATGATTTCACTGTGACAACGCTCATCACCGCGCTGAAAGGGCGCGCGGCACCGATCAAAAACCTTCTGCTCGATCAGCGCGTGGTGGCGGGCCTTGGCAATATCTATGTGTGTGAGGCCCTGAATATGTCAGGCATTGCGCCAGGTCGGGCCGGGGGTTCGCTTTCTAAGGCGCGGCTGGAGCGGCTTGTCGCAGCCATAAAAGAGGTTTTGGCTGCCGCAATTGAGGCGGGTGGCTCTACGTTGCGGGATTATGCCCGGCCCGATGGGGAGCTTGGCTATTTCTTCAAGCAATGGCGCGTTTACGGGCGCGAAGGTGCTGCATGCAGCTGCGGCGCACTGGTGCTTCGGCGCGTGGATGGCGGGCGATCTACCTTCTATTGCCCGAAATGCCAGCGATGATGGTTGACCGCAGGGATCTGCGGCGATAAAGGCCCCGTTCACGCAGGTGCGGGTGATTCCGCGCCTTATTTGTTTCGGACAGATTGAGGTCAGATCATATGGCGAATACGCCGCAAGCCAAGAAGCGCATCCGTCGCAACGCAAACCGCGCGGTTATCAACCATAACCGCATCAGCCGTATCCGCACCTTTGTGAAGAAGGTCGAACTGGCGCTGGAAGCGGGCGACAAGACAGCAGCAGCCACTGCCCTTGCGGCGGCTCAGCCGGAAATGGCGCGCGGCGTTGCAACTGGCGTTCTCCACAAGAACACGGTCGCGCGGAAGTTTTCGCGCTTGACCAAGCGAGTTTCTGCTCTCGCGTAACGTCTAAAAAATAGATCCATTTTGAAAGCCTGTCGGTTCATTTCGGCAGGCTTTTTCTTTGCCGAAATGGTGGCATCTCGGAGTCCGGCCTGAGTCCACGATTCGCAGAATCTTATTTTGTTCTCATTCGAAAAAAAGAACGTAATATCAATATCTTACATAGATTCTGACGATTCCCTTGGCATAAACGAGTCAACATCAATTATTTCGTTTTTTTTAAGCCTCCGGCCTTGATCATGCGCCTCATGTGACACACACGTGACAATCAGTGGTGAGCGAATCAGTTCGCTGCTGATTATTCGACAGACACGATTTGTAGCCGGAGCAGGGGGCGCTTCGGCATTGGGTCAGTATGTGTCGAGAAGCGAGGTTGGCGCCGCGTACAGGCGAGGGGGAGATGAAGACGCGTGTCACAAATTTCACAGCCTGCAATGCGACCCGCGGATATGGACCAGCTTCAAGTTGCTTGGGCGGCCATCCGGGCCGGCCTTCGTGCAGATGTGGGCGCGCGCACCTTTGACCATTGGCTAAAGCCTGTTGATCTGGTTGGCTATTGCGACACCGATCATGCCGTGCGCCTCTCGCTCCCGTCCGATTTCATGGCAAGCTGGGTGTCGTCTCATTATACGGATCGACTGACTTTGGCCTGGCGCGCGATGCTGCCCCATGTCCGCGCGGTTCGGATTGAAACATCGTCGGGCAAGGCCGTTGAGCATTTCACGGCAGATGCCCCGGTGGCAGAGCAGGCCGTGCCTGGCCAAATCTCGCCCTTGTCGAGCCAATTTGACCGTCGGCTGACCTTTTCGACCTTTGTGACGGGCCATCCCAATTTGGTTGCTTACAATGCGGCGCAGGCTCTGGCGTCTGGAGAACGCGGATCGTTCAGCCCGCTTTACATCCATTCCCAGACGGGTCTTGGCAAAACCCATTTGCTGCACGCCATTGGGCATGAGGTGCTTCGGGCGAACCCGAATGCGCGCATTCTCTATATGTCGGCAGAGCGGTTCATGTTTGATTTCGTGAGCGCGATGCGCGCGCGCGACACCTTCTCCTTTAAGGCGCGGCTGCGGTCTGCCGATGTTCTGATGATCGATGATGTGCAGTTCATCGCGGGCAAAGAATCGACGCAGGAGGAATTTCTGCACACGGTTGACGAGTTGATGACAGGCGGCCGCCGTCTGGTCATCAGCGCGGATCGTGCACCGCATGCTCTGGACGGTGTTGAGGGGCGCATTTTGTCCCGTCTTACCCAAGGTTTGGTGGCGGACATTGGCCCTGCCGATTTCACCCTGCGCCGGTCGATCCTTGAGGCGAAGGTCGCGGCTTTGGGCGTGTCGCTGCCAGCAGAGGTGATTGACCTTCTGGCGGCGCGGATTGCGAGCAATATTCGCGAGTTGGAAGGCGGCTTGAACCGTCTCATCGCCTATAGCCAGCTTCAGAGCCGTAAGGTGGATGAGGCCTTTGCCGAAGAAGTTCTGGCCGAAATGTTCCGCGCCAGCCGCCGCCGGATCACCATTGATGAGATTCAGCGCCGCGTGTCAGAACATTATCGCATCCGCCAGGCGGAAATGGTCTCTGCCCGCCGTGCGCGTGAAGTGGCGCGCCCGCGTCAAGTCGCCATGTATCTCGCCAAGCAGCTGACACCCCGCTCGTTGCCGGAAATTGGCCGCAAATTTGGCGGGCGGGATCACACAACGGTGATTCACGCCATTCGCCAGATTGAGCGTCTAAGGGGTATCGATACCGATATTGATACCGATGTGCGCACGTTGATGCGCGATCTTGAGGGGTGAGCCCGGCGTCTGCTTAATCGGAGCTGCCGGGCTGTTAGCCCTAATTCGTTGGGCTCGCCTCAGTCCTGAGGCGCCTCTGACTGAAGCTGAATGTAATTTTGCAGCCCCATTTGGCGGATCAGCTCAAACTGCGTTTCCAGCACGTCGACATGATGTTCCTCATTGTCGAGAATATGGGCGAACAAATCACGGCTCACATAATCGCGCACGGACTCGCAATGCGCGATGGCATCGCGCAGCAAGGGGATAGCTTCTTCTTCCAGCGCAAGATCTGCCTTCAACAGCTCTTCGACATTTTCGCCGATGCGCAGACGCCCCAGGTGCTGAAAATTGGGTAGGCCGTCGAGGAAGAGGATGCGCTCGGCCAGCTTGTCGGCGTGCTTCATCTCATCAATGGATTCGCCATATTCAAACTTGGCCAGCTTTTTCAGGCCCCAATTGTCGAGCATGCGATAGTGCAGGAAATATTGATTAATGGCCGTCAGTTCGTTCTTGAGGGCCTCATTCAAAAATTCGATTACTTTCTTATCGCCGCGCATCATGGCCTCCATTGGACGTTTGGGGTTGAATAGCAGCCCAGCGGCGCGGGGCCTAGACTAAGCTTTGTGATGATGCATCCTATGCCTGATGCTGGCAGAGATCTTTAGCCCAGGCTGACGCGCTCGGTGCGGATGACCTCTCGCGCAAAGGGAACGCACATGCCACATTTCACATTGCAACCAAGCGAGCGATAGGCGCGGGCAGGGCTGTTCGCGCCATCTCGCGCCGCGGCACGAACATCTTTTTCACGAAGGGCATTGCAGACGCAGACTAGCATAACTTTTCCCACTAATGAGAATCGTTCGCTACAGTAAATGAGAATGCCTCGCAATAGAAAATAGCTATTTCAGCCCTGTATAGGTGTGCGTCGCGCTAAATTTGGCAGCTTTATTGGGTGGGTCAGCGTCAGTCGGTTGCTGCATCGCAAAGCTTGTGCAGCTTCCAGCCAATCCAAGCGGAGACGAGGCAAGAAGCCGCGACGAACAGCAACGTATCTTCAATCGAGATGCCGAAATGGGTCAAAACGCCCAGCATGGACGTTGCAAAGACCATAAAGCCGGCATTGACGATGTTATTGGCTGCAACAGTCTTTGCAGTTTCCGATTGCGCCACCGTTGTCGTTAGAAACGCGTATAGCGGGACAACAAACATACCGCCGAAAACGGCAATGCCCAATAAGTCGATCAGCATATGGCTTCCACGGCCCGTCGCAAGAAAGTCTCGCCAGTTGATCAGACCGCCGGGTTGGACAGTCCATCCGCCAATGCTCCACCAAAAGTCCAGAACGAACAGGCCCATGACAATGACAGACGCCGGGGCAAAGCGTGCGGATACCTGTTGGTTGAGCAGGCGATTAATGACGACCGATCCAATCGCCACGCCAATGGAGAAAATCGCCATGAACAAGGTGGCGACCGATTGATCAGCGCCAAGGGCGTTTTTCACAAGCGGCGGGAATTGCGCGGCGAGCAAAGCCCCAATCGCCCAGAAAAAGCTGATCGCCACAATCGCCATGAACAGGCGCGGAATATGCATTGTTTCGCGCACCAGATGCCAAGACGCCCGAAAAAGATTATAGTCGAGCCGGACACCCACATTCTTGGCCTCCGGTGGGGCTGCGGGCACGAAATGGCCGCTGATTCTGCCTGCTATAGCGACGCCCAGCGCCGCGAGTGCCGCCCATTGCGGGGCCAGCAGGCCGCCTGCAATCGTGCCAAGTAGGATCGCAACATAGGTCCCCGCTTCCACCAGTCCCGTGCCGCCCAGAACCTGACTTTTCTCCAAATGCTGGGGCAGAATGGCGTATTTAATCGGCCCGAAAAAGGTCGAATGCACCCCCATTGCAAATAAGGAGAGAAGCAAAAGCGGGATGGAATGG
>CAMAQU010000109.1 GCA_945860425.1 Sphingomonas paucimobilis | reverse complement strand
CACCATCACGGGAAAGCGGATGCGGTTCTCGGCAGATCCCCCAAAATCATCGGTGCGGTGGTTGCTGGCCGGATTGAGGAACTGGTTGATCAAATATCCACTGGATGCGTGAAGCTCAACGCCGTCTATACCTGCGGCCCGGGCATTGCGGGCGGCGGTAGCAAATTCTGCCGCGAGGGCAGGCAATTCATCGGCGTCTAGCGCGCGGGGCATAGCCGTTTCTGCTGGCACACCATCCGGACCGGGAACCTTATCCGGGCAGGGTAGGGCAGAAGGGGCGATGACATCGGCCTCATAGCCACGATTTGCGGCGACCACGACACGGCCGCAATGCATGATCTGCATGACGATCTGGCCGCCCTCGGCATGGACGGCATCTGAAACGCGCGCCCATCCTTCGATCTGTGCCTCAGAATATATGCCCGGCGTCCGCCAATAGCCCTTGCCAATGGCGCTCGGCTGGACACCCTCCGTCACGATCAGCCCGGCACTGGCCCGCTGCCGGTAATAGTCCACTATCATGTCATTGGGCACATCGTCCGGCCCCGCACGGTCGCGCGTCATGGGCGACATGACGATACGGTTGCGGAGCTTGAGCGCGCCTAGCGTAATGGGCGTGAAAAGGGGGTCGGTCATTCGAATCCTTTTAAATCAATCATTGATTGACCATGATTTGCGTTACACTTTATGCGTCAGATTACGCAAATCAAGGAAGGATGTCTCATGAATTATGGTTTTGAGGGGAAAGTCGCGCTCGTGACTGGCGCAAGTGGAGGCATCGGTCGGGCCAGCGCATTGGCCTTTGCTACATCGGGCGCCTCTGTCGTTGTTTCAGACGTTAATGAAGCGGGTGGAGCGGAAACCGTTGCCCTCATCACTGCAGCAGGCGGCAATGCCGTTTTCCAGCGTTGCGATGTTTCCCACGGCGTTGACGTTAAAGCGCTCGTTGCCCGAGCGGTGTCGGAATATGGACGCCTTGATTTTGCACTCAATAATGCGGGTATCAATAACCTTGGCGCCAATGAGTATGATGATGACGTCTGGGCGCGCAGCATGGGCATCAACCTGACCGGCGTGATGATGTGTATGCGCGAAGAAGCCGAAGTCATGATGGCGCAGGGCAGTGGCGCGATTGTGAATACGGCGTCGATCAACGGTCTGGTCGGCAATGGCGCACAGCCGGGGTACACCGCTTCCAAGCATGGCGTGGTCGGTCTAACCCGCCATGGCGCACTCCGCTGGGCGCAGGCGGGCATCCGCGTGAACTGCGTCTGCCCCGGGGTCATCGAAACACCGATGACGGCACCCCTGACCGCCAATCCCGACATGAAGAAGATCCTCGACGGCATGACGCCGATGGGGCGGATGGGGAAGGCGGAAGAGGTTGCCTCTGCGGTGATGTGGCTCTGTTCAGATCAGGCGAGTTTTGTCACGGGTCACCCTCTGGTTGTTGACGGCGGCGCTACAGCGGACTGACCTCCGCCTTTTCGCAGCGCATAGAAAAAGGGGCCGGGAGTTTCCTCCCGGCCCCTTTTTTGTGCAGTCACTGAAGTGATCAGAACTTCATGTCGAGTGTCATGCCATAGGTCCGCGGATCACCATAAATGGTGGTTGCGTAGCCCAGGGCGCCGAAGTCAACCGAACGGACGACATAGTCCTTATTGGTCAGGTTCTTGCCCCAAAGTGTCAGGCTCACGCCTTCAGCGGTGCTGCCCAGGACGTTATCGATGCGGATCTGAGCATCAACCAACCCGCGTGCGTCGCCCTTTGTCTGTTCAGAGAAAGGCGAGGTAATTGGGTTGCCGAACATGTAGAATGTCGACGTGTAGTTATACCCGACACGCGCGGTCAGCTTAGACGTACCAATGTCTTGGACGTAGCTTGCACCGACATTGGCCGTGTACTTAGGCGCATAGCCCGGCTTGAACACGTCGGCTGCGTTTCCATTGACACCCACAGTCGTTGTCGCCTGCGGGAAATCAACCGGATCAATTTTCACGTAACCGAATGCACCATCCAGCGAGAAATTGTCCGTAACGGCAACGCGTCCTTCCAATTCCATACCGTAATAGTTTGTTTTACCGGCATTGACCACAGCGTTACCGAAGCTTCCGCCACCCGTGATCGGGATGGGCAGAGTAACCAGCTGGTCTTTGTACACGTTGTAGAAGAAAGACCCGTTTAGGCGGACGCGGCGGTCAAACTCGGTCTTGAAACCAACTTCATAGGCGTCGATCGTTTCTTCATTAAACGGTGTCAGCGGAAAGTTCTTGGTCGGGTCGGCCGCGTTAAAGGTGACTGTCTGACGCGCATTGAAGCCACCTGAACGATAGCCGCGTGAAACGCGAGCGTAGAGGTTCACATCTTCACTGGCGCGATAGTCAAACGTCAGGTTGCCCGTTGGCGCGTTAAACTTCTTGGCGCCACCGTTGATCGCAATTTGCGTTGTGTTCGTGAAGGGAGCCGCACCGTTCTGATTGACTTGGAACGTCTTGCTGTCCCAGCTGTAACGCATACCCAAGGTCACACCGAACTGCTCTTCGGCGCCAAAGCGATATGTGCCCTGCCCGTAAACGGCATAGGATTCACCCGAAGCGTTGTAATCAAGGACGGTCGCCTGAGCCAAACCGCGATAGCGGGCAGGGTTTGCCGCCTGAAGGACCGGAGCAAGCGGGCCGAATGACGTGGACGTAAAGACGGCCTGATTGGTGTCGAGAACAAACAGGAAGTTCTGGTTATTCCGCTCGTGGCCGCTCTCCTTGAAGTAGAAGCCGCCGACAACCCACTGGAACGGGCCATCATTGTTCGACAGGATTTCAATTTCCTGGCTGAATTGCTTCTGCTTGCGGTCATTGGCCGAGTTGAACAAATCCTGCGAGGTCTTAGGAACAGCCTGCGACGCTAGGAACGCAGCGGCCCCCGCTGGCTGGAAGAGCGATAAAGTGCCAACCGGGAAACCATTTAACACCGTCGTGTTCGAGAAAGCAGGGCCACTAATCGTGCCCATGCCATCAATATCGTTGCCACGGATCAAGTTTTTCCATTGTCGGAAGGCTGTTGTGGACCGCACCGTGACACCGTTGAATTCGCCGGTCAGACGCGTCATGTTGCCCCACAATTTGTCGGTCGAAAGGCCCGACGTATTGCTGCAAACCGTATCGCGGCGTGCCAACGAAATCTGCGACACGGGGGTGCCGCAACCTGCTTCGAGTGACGTCGCAGAATTCAGATATCCGAGAACATTTGCGGGTTGGACAGCCGCAAAAGTCTTGCCGCCAATGACATAGTTTGGAAGCACGGCGCCGTTGCCGACGGCAGCTAACTGGTTGTAGCCAGCCAAGCCATTGATCTGCGACCAATCCAAGATGTTGGTGATCGTGATGTTGTCAGCCAGATCTGCGGTTGCTGCGAGGCGAATGGCGTTTGTTTCCTGCGCGCCCGGGTCGAGGTTCTTCTTCGGCTGCAGGATGTTGTCAACAACACCATTCCGCTTCTTGTACAGGCCGCCAAAGGACATTTTGAAGCCGCCGACATCGCCAGAGTTGATGATGACGCGGCCAACACGCTGACCAAAATTGCCGCCACCGACGCGCAAGGCAAAGCTTTCCTTATCGTCGGGCAGGCGCGTGATGAAGTTGACAGCACCACCGGTTGTGTTGCGGCCGAACAGCGTGCCTTGTGGGCCGCGCAGAACTTCAACGCGCTCCACGTCCGCGACTTCGAAGGTCGAGGCGGACGAACGGGCCATGTAAACGCCGTCAACATAGATGCCGATGGGTGAGTCATAACCCTGCGTCTCATCAGCTGCCGTCGGGATGCCACGAATGGTGAGAACCATCGCCGTCGCGTTCGTCGTTGCACCGACCACCGAGACGTTCGGGGCGAGCGCACCAAGATCCTTGGCTTCTGCGATCTGCTGGAGATCAAGCTGCTCCGACGAAATGGCGGAAATCGCCAAAGGGGTCTTTTGCAGGTTTTCGCCACGCTTCTGCGCTGTCACGATGATTTCGTCGAGACCGCCTGAGTTGGCATCTTCTGCCGATTGCGCAAGAGCCTGCGTTGACAGGCTCAGCGCGCTGACGCCCGCAAACAAAGTTGCACCAAATACACGATTGAAAGTCTTCACCTTCGGTCCTCCCCTCGTTGGCGATAGCGGGTTTTCCGCCTATCTGACCAAGATTCTCTCTACATTGAATTGATTCTCAAATGGCGTAGAAAATGTCAATTCAAATTACGCATCAATTGATTGATGCGAGTTGATGTGCGACATTTGCGCATCACGCACGCGCAAACGTCGCGGATTTCAGGCGACCTGATCCCAGGGCGCTTCATGCGTTCCACGCGTGACATAATGGCCGTTAACGCGAGCTTGAAACTCGCCTGCGCGAGCGCGATCATTATAAAACTGCTTGTACCATATGCGCAGCTTATCAAACGGCCCGTCGCCCTTGACCATCATCGGGTGAAGGCAGGGGCGCTTATTGGCCCAAATTTCAAAGTCCTGGGCAAAGGCGGCGACGCCAGCCTTTTCATAGCCCTTGGCCAATTCAATATCAGCGGCCGTTGGAACGTCATTCTTCACTTTAACGAACAGGCCGTACCAAACTTTGATAACGCCATCATCGACCGGCGTGTGGGTGATCAGCATGTGTGATGGGTATTCACCAACCATGACGGACTGGAGGATGCCGGGGCCTGTGTACCATGTGTCGTTGGTCATTGGCTCGACGCCTTCTCCTGCGAGCGTTTTGTGGCCGGCGGTCAGGATCTGGCGGCAGACATGACCATTAAACTCGTTCTCGAACTTCACCATATCGATCGAGCCGTGGACCGGTTGCAGGTGGCCCTTGTCTGTCATGTTATCCAGAACTTCCTGCGGGTGGCAGGCGAGCTCACCGAGTGGTTCGACAGACCAGTTTACCCAACCCGGCTGGTTCCATTGCTCGAATGGGGGGACGTCATAATCTGGCTCACCGCCTTCTGCGTCGTGCCAAGCCCAGATGCAGCCGGCACGTTCCAGCACTTTCCAGCTTTTAAGGCAGGCGGCCTTTGGAATGGGCGCAGGGGAGTAGGGGATGTCATTGCAGCGGCCATCCGGACCGAAGCGCCAACCATGATAGGGGCAGCGGATATTGTCGCCCTCAACATGTTCCTTGTCGACAACGACATATGATGACGTGTTCTTGGCAAGATGCGTGCCCATGTGGGGGCAAAAGGCTTCGACGAGGAACACACGGCCTGATCCGCCGCGATAGAGCACCATCTCTTCGCCAAAATAGCGGACGGCCAACGGCGTCGTCGTTACTTCGTCCGACGTTGCCACCATGAACCAGCCACGGGGAAAGGTATGTTCGCCCAGGCCGTAATCGGCTGTCTTCGCCATCATGGTTCTCCTCAAACTTTGTTCGGTCGAAAGATAACCCAAAACGTAGCCTTGGCGCAACACCACTTTTGCGTTTGCCGCAAATTTGCGCAAGTCGATCTTATTTTGCGTAAATTTGAAGGCATGGAATTACGCGAGCCGTCTCAATCTCCATTTTCGACCATGCCGTCCTTCTCTGTAATCCGAACAACGCGCGGATTATATTTGAGTGTCTTGACCGCGATCGACGTTTCCACATGGTGCACACCGGCGATCGACAAAATGGGGTCCGAAGCTTGTTCAACCAGATTCTCAAGCTCGTCGAAGACGCAGATAGCTAGAATGTTGAACTGTCCCATCGTGATCATGACACCCGTGACCAACGGCATTTCTGCAATTTGGCGCGCGACTTCCCGCACGCTGCCTACTTCCGCCTGAACCCCAATAAAGGCCAGCTTTGCGTGGTTGCTGAGGCTGAAGCCGGTGATCGCGGTAAAGGCGATTAGGCCGTCTTGCTGCAGCCGCTTGATCCGGCCACGCACCGTGCCTTCCGTCACGCCAAGATCCGCTGCAATCTTCCGGTTGGAGATGCGTGCATCTTTCGACAGAATCTCAATCAGTTGGCGGTCCAGATCGTCAAGCTGAGGCGTTGTCATGCGGGGACCTGTTCTTCAATCGGGGCAACGTCGAATTTATACTTGATCACGTCCACAGCAATCGTCGGCATCATCGATCTTA
>CAMAQU010000108.1 GCA_945860425.1 Sphingomonas paucimobilis | reverse complement strand
CAGTGAACACCTGTGCGATCCATTTCGTCGCGCACACATAAAACCTCTGGGCTTTTCTCCAGAGAGGGTGTCGCCCATTCCCGGTTCAGGTTCACACCCGCGGCGTTGGTCCGCAAATGCCCGCGCGCGGACCCATCGGGGTTCATATTGGGCACGATATGCAGGGTACAGCGGTCGCGCAGATGACGCGCAACGGGGTCGGCAGGATCAATCAGCCGCTCCAGCGCGCCTTCCATCCACCATTCGGCCATCGTCTCGCCCGGATGCTGGCGGGCATAAAGCCAAACTTGAGTGGGGCCATTGCCCATGCGCAGCATATCTATCGGGCGGCCATCCAGCGTTTGGCCAAGGGCATGTGCCGAAACACCGGGGGCTGCCGCAATTCGCTGCACCAGATCATGATGCCGCTCCATAGAATAGGGTGCGAAATAGGCGAACCAGACATGGTCTGACGCGGGCGTATATCGAATTGTCAGAACGCCGTCGGCATAGCTGGTCTCGGCACAGCGCCAATCCGTGCGATCTTCCGACACGCGGGCGCGATAGGCAGGCCAGCCGCCCGGATAGGCAGATGCGCCGCAATTGGCGATGTTGAGCGTCACCTCCCGCCCCTTGGTCCCCGCCACACGGAAGTGGAACCATTGGTAAAAATCCGAATGGGCGTCCTTGCGAATCTCCAATTGGGCGGTGTCGCCTTCAATCGAAAGGACATGGATATTGCCGCTGTCAAAGCCGGCGCTGATGCTGATCGTCATGGACTGGTGATAGTGCGTCCGGACTCCCCCGGAAAGTCCTGAAACAGCGCACGGGCAAGCTTATCGGCGGCAAGGCCCGGTTGGGCTGCTGGGGCGGTGTTTGGAGCCTCGGTCTGGGCGCGCCCTTCCCAGACGACCAGATCATCACTGGCGCGCTTCATCTGAACGCTCAGCCGCGTATCGACCAGCGACTCGGTCTTTCGACCAAGGCCAAAGCTGGTGCCGATCCCGATGCCAATGCCGCCGCCGCCAGTTCCACCGCCAATGCCCACAGTCACGGGCGATTGACGCGCAACGCTTCGTTCTGACCGACTATAGCTCAGGATGAGGCGATAGGCGGGTGCTCCCGAATCACCATAGCCCAAACGCGTCATTTCGCGCCGAACAGCCGCCGCATAAGCCCCAAATTCCAACTTATCGGACGCCGCGTCGGCAGCTGGTTCAATGACCAGAGTGCCCGCCATCGGCGTGGTGCCGAGATGGAAACGCGTCACTTGCACAAGGGGAATGGAGGCTGCACAGCCAGAAACGCCCAGAAAGAGGACGAGAGGAAAAAGCTTTCGCATCGATAATGCTCCTTAATTGGCGGCCCTTGCCTTGACTTTGATCAATGCGCTCTTTAGGCGGCAGCTTTCATTTTTCATTCTTATCTTAGAACAGGCAAGCGATCATGAAGATCCGCAATTCACTCAAGTCGCTCAAGGACCGCCACCGGGATAACCGCGTGATTCGTCGTCGCGGCCGTACCTACGTCATCAACAAGACGCAAAAGCGTTTCAAGGCGCGCCAGGGCTAATCCCGGCGCATCTGCGTGCCTTTGGCGCGTCGGACGCTTTTGATGATCGGGGCATAAGCCCTTGGCAAGCGCCTGATCTTTTTTGGATCGGGCGCTTGCTCCGTTTCTAAGCGGGTGAAATCCGAATCGGCTCCACCACGCCCTTCACTAACCCAGTCGAAATTCTCGCAATTAGGGCGTCACAATGTTGAACGACATTGTGGGCCGGTCCAACGCCCCGAACAGAGCCCCAATCACGCTGGGGTCGCCGGCAAATTGCAGATCCCCCGACTGCATGGCGGCACCAATATCAACCGTCTGAAGTATCATCCCGTCAAAGACAGCCCGCGTGGTCGTCAGCGTAGCCGTTGGCGCATCCAGCTTCTGCCCCATGCTAGGGAACAGCACGGATGGGCCGACATGCAAGGCGACCATTTCATTGCGGTCCTTAAAGACAATTTGAACGGTCGTATTCGGACGCGTTGACTTGGCTGGATTAAACCGGGCGGCCAGCGCATCCATCAGATTGGCTGTTGGCAAGGCCCGGATCACACCTGCGCCCGCGACATCAATCCGCGATGGCGGCACCCCATTGCGTAACTCTTGTGCGGCTTGCAGGAAGACATTGCGCCAGGTGCCAGCTTCCGCCTGAAACCCTTGCTGCTCATAGCTGGCCGCAAGCCAATTGCGCGCGGGCTGGTTCGCAGGGTCCGCAAAGACAATGTGGTTCAACACGGTGGACGACCAGCGATAATCGCCCGCATCATAGGCTTTGATCCCGATCGCCAAGGCTTTTTTCGCGCCGCCCATGGCCGCGACATAACGCTGTGATTCCTCGGTCGGGATGTGACGGTTGTAATTGGCGGGAACGCCATCCCACCAGCCGAAATAATATTGGAAAACCGCCTTCGCATTATGGTTATAGGTTCCATAATAGCCGCGGGTCGAAAAATCCGTCTTGGCATGCGCGGGTTCGCCGACCTGCTCGGCAATTTCGGTTGCCGTTTCACCGCTATTGGCAAGGCGCAGAACCTGATCATGGATGAAGCGATAGGTATCGCGATGATGGGTCAGGAATGTCTTGACGTTATCCTGACCCCAGCTTGGCCAGTTATGCGATCCAAAGACCACATCGGCCTTGTCCCCATAAGTGCGCAATGCCGCATCAATGGCCTTTGACCAATTGAGTGTGTCGCGCGCCTTGGCACCCCGCTGCGTCAGCACATTATGGAACGTCGCCGTTGCCACTTCGGACGAACTGAGCGCCTTAAACTCTGGCAGATAGAACATGAATTCCGCAGGCGCTTCAGAACCTGCGGCATCAATAAATTCAAAGGTGACACCATCCACCACAATGGGTGCGGCACCCCGGGCAACTTCCAGCGTCGGGCGGGCAAAGGATCCCCGATTATTGACCGGCAAGGCCTGACCAAGCCCAGTTCCAATTTGGCCTGTCACGCTCCTTGGAAGAGCGGCACCAAATTGAAAGCCCGCACGGCGGCCCATATAGATGCCGGCCAGCACATTCTCACTGATGGCTTCATCGGTAAAGCCATGCGGCGCGATGATCGGGATTTTGCCGGATGCCAGCACTTCTGGCGTCGCAAGGGCCGCCACCCCGCCATAATGATCGCCATGACTATGCGTGAAGATTATCCCCGTAATCGGTCGATCGCCGAGCGTCTTGCGCACCAGCTCCATCCCAGCAGCAGCCGTCTCAACGGCGGTGAGCGGGTCGACGATGATCCAGCCGGTCTTACCCCGGATGATCGTCATCACCGAAACATCATAGCCTCGAAACTGGTAGATACCGGGCACAACCTCAAACAGCCCATGCTCAACATTGAGCTTTGACTGACGCCAAAGCGACGGATTCACACTCGCCGGTGCATCCCCCTTGATAAAGGCATAGGCATTGGCATCCCAAACAACATCCCCCTTGGCATTGCGGATGACGCCACCTTCAATTTGCGCGAGGCGCCCATGCGTCGCATCGGCAAAATCCGATGGATCATTCAAAGGGAGTTGGGTTGCGACACGGGCATTCGCCTCCGCCGTGGCGCGTGTCACGCTGCCGGGGGCAGGTGGCTCCCGACCGAAAGCGGGTGCAGCCAACACAAGTGCAACGGCCGTTGCGGCGAAAATCCGGTTCATTCTGCTCTCCCTGACGATGCCGGGCTATTCTGCCCGATCATATGACAATAGCCATCTTCATCGCCCGGAGCGGCCCGCAAGCGCAAGCAAATATTGCCCGGTTAGCTCTTATGCCCCTTCAACTCATCGCCGGTGAGGCGCACCACGTGAAGGACATTGGTGGCCCCCGGCGTTCCAAAGGGAACACCCGCCATCACGACCACACGATCCCCACCCTTTGCCAGCCCATGGCGCAGCGCCATGCGTTTGGCCTTAGCCACCATTTCCTCAAAGGAATGGACATCGCGCGTATGCACCGGATGCGTGCCCCAGAGCAGGCCAGTTTCGCGGGCCGTGCGCATTTTAGGGGTCAGCACAACGATCGGCACGCCCGGACGTTCGCGCGCGATGCGGCGCGCGGTTGAGCCTGACGTTGTATAACAAATAATCGCCTTGGCAGAGACGGTTTGCGTAATGTCAAAGGCAGCCGCAGCAAGCGCATCTGCCGTTGTCGGGTCCGCGTCCGTCTCGGTAAAATGCAGGCGCGCGCTATAGCCCTTGTCGCCCTCAACGCTGAGCGCAATGCGATCCATCATGCTGACGGCTTCTTCCGGCCAATCCCCTGCCGCACTTTCAGCAGAGAGCATCACAGCATCAGCCCCGTCATAAATGGCCGTGGCAACGTCCGACACTTCAGCGCGCGTTGGCGTGGGGGCCTTAATCATCGATTCCAGCATCTGCGTTGCAACGACAACGGGCTTGCCGAGCTTGCGGGCTGTTTCCACAATCCGCTTTTGGGCAGGCGGCACGGCTTCTGGCGGCAGTTCGACGCCAAGGTCTCCGCGCGCAACCATAACAGCATCGGCAAGCTCAAGTATGCCCTCCAACCGATCAAGTGCTGCGGGCTTTTCAATCTTCGCCAGCAAAGCGGCCTTGCCGCCAATCAGCTTGCGCGCTTCGGCCACATCTTCCGGCCGCTGCACGAAGGACAACGCGATCCAGTCCGCCCCTTGGTCAATAGCAAAGGCGAGATCGGACCGATCCTTTTCTGTCAATGCGGCCAGCGGCACGACAACATCGGGCACATTCAGTCCCTTATTGTCCGAAAGCACACCCCCCACCTCGACATGGGTCATCAGCGCCTTTGTGCCAATCTCCGTCACGCGAAGCACGAGCTTGCCATCATCCAGTAAAAGGCGCGAGCCAACCTCCAGCGCTTCAAACACCTCCCGATGCGGCAGGCAGACGCGCTTTTCATCGCCCGGCGCGGGATCCATATCGAGCTGGAATCTGCGGCCCTTTACCAGATCAACCTTGCCATCCTTGAACCGGCCAACACGCAGCTTTGGCCCTTGCAGATCAACAAGAATGGTCGTGGGCCGACCGTGCAATTTTTCCAGCGCCCGAATGGATTGAAAAATCTCGATCCGATCTGCCTGCGACCCATGGCTCATATTGATGCGAAACGCGTCTGCCCCGGCGCGAAATAGCTTGCCTATCATCTCTGGGCTGCGGCTTGCCGGACCAAGGGTTGCTAGAATACGCACTTTACGGCCACGCGGGGGCAGATACTGGGTCAAAATTTACTCCACTTCTCGATCTTCTTCATAGCGGCTATTGGGAATCATTCAATCAAGAGGCCCGGCGATTATGGATATAAATACACTTGATGACGCTACGGCGGCGGCAGCATTTCGGCGACTTGTCCGGCATCTTCAACATCGCACTGATGCCCAGAATGTTGATTTGATGGGCCTGGCGGGATTTTGCCGCAATTGCCTTGGCGATTGGGTCGCCGAAGCAGGCGCTATGCCCAAGGAAGATGGACGCGCCCTGATTTACGGCATGGCCTATTCAGACTGGAAGGCGCAGCACCAGCAGCCTGCAACAGAAGAGCAATTACGCCGCATGGAAGAAAGCCTCACGCGCAACCCCCGCTAAGACCCAGCGACAAAGGCGGGCGCTTGCCAGTAGCGGCGCACTATGGCTAGAGGCTGGGCATCCCAGACCGGAGATCCAATCCAATGCCCACCCTTGTTCTCATTCGCCACGGCCAATCCAGCTGGAATCTGGAAAATCGCTTCACCGGCTGGTGGGATGTCGATGTGACCGAAAAGGGCGCGGCTGAGGCGCGCGCGGCTGGTCAGTTGATGCGCGACAAGGGGCTAGATTTCGACTGCTGCTTCACCTCGCTGCAAACACGCGCGATCAAAACGCTCAACCTTGCGCTGGAGGAAATGGGGCGGCTCTGGCTTCCGGTGGAGAAGGACTGGCACCTCAATGAACGGCATTATGGCGGACTGACGGGCCTGGATAAGGCAGAGACAGCCGCCAAGCACGGCGAGGCACAAGTTAAAATTTGGCGCCGCAGCTTTGATGTGCCACCCCCGCCGCTGGAACCGGGCAGCCCTTATGATCTGTCCAAGGATCGCCGCTATGCCGGGATCAAGGTTCCCGCGACCGAAAGCCTGAAAGATACCATTGCGCGTGTTATCCCTTAT
>CAMAQU010000107.1 GCA_945860425.1 Sphingomonas paucimobilis | reverse complement strand
GAAACCTTGTCGGGCGATGAAATCAAAGCGCTGCTCGAACAGGGCGTGAAGCCCGACCGGTCTGGCGCGGGCAAGCCGCCAACAACCGCGATCCGTCCGGGTGGAACATCGGTTCCAAAGACCCGGCGCGCACCACTCGGTGATCCCGCCCCGGAAGGCGCCTGATTTTTGCTGCCCTCATCCTCGCTGCTCAAGACGAGCGCGAGGATGAGGCGTTGCGATATCCTAACCTTGCCCTGCCCTGCCATGCCCCCGTACTTTGCCTTTTATCCGGCCCTTTGCTAATTGGCGGATATGCAGGACTTCAGCACCCCCACCGCCCTCATTGCCGATATGGCGCGCCATGCGCGTGCGGCCTCGGCGATGCTTGCCCAAACCCCAACAGCCCGCAAATCTGAGGCGCTAATTGCGGCGGCACATGCTCTGCGCACGGCGACGGCGGAAATTCTTTTGGCCAATCAACAGGATATGGAGGCCGGGGCGAAAGCGGGCCTCTCTGGCGCGATGCTGGATCGGCTTCGGCTGGATGCCGGGCGGATCGACGGGATGGCCGCCGGTGTGGAGGCCGTTGCCCACCTGCCCGACCCGGTGGGTGCGACGATCGATGAAAGCATCCGCCCCAATGGCATGGCCATTTCGCGCGTGCGCGTACCCTTGGGCGTGATTGGCATCATCTATGAAAGTCGCCCCAATGTTACGGCGGATGCCGCCGCCCTGTGCCTTGCCTCTGGCAATGCGGCCTTGCTGCGCGGCGGCAGTGAGGCTGTGCACAGCAACCGGGCGATTTTTGCCGCCTTCCAATCAGGCCTGATCGCCGCCGGATTGCCGGAAAAGGCAGTTCAACTTGTCCCGACACAAGATCGGGCCGCCGTTGGCGCGATGCTCGCCGCCCATGGCCTCATCGACATCATCATTCCACGCGGCGGCAAGGCTCTGGTCGCGCGTGTGCAGGATGAAGCGCGCGTGCCTGTGCTCGCCCATTTGGATGGCATCAACCATTGCTATGTCGACCGCGCGGCCGATGCAGATAAGGCCATTGCGATTGTCTTGAATGCCAAGATGCGGCGCACCGGCATTTGCGGATCCACCGAAACGGTGTTGATCGATCGGCAGTTTGGCGCACCGGCGCAGATTGTTACGTCATTGCTGGATGCGGGTTGTGCGGTGCGCGGCACGCCAGAGGTTCAGGCACTTGACCCGCGCATTACGCCTGCTGTCCCTGAGGATTGGGACACCGAATATCTGGATGCCATTTGCTCGGTGGCGCTGGTCGACGATGTGACCGAGGCGATGGCGCATATCGCAACGCACGGGTCCCACCATACCGATGCCATCATCACCGAAGATCGCCAGACCGCTGAGGCGTTTCTGGCCGGAGTCGATTCGGCCATTGTCTTGTGGAATGCCTCCACCCAATTTGCCGATGGCGGGGAATTTGGGCTGGGCGCAGAGATTGGGATTGCGACCGGCCGACTGCACGCGCGCGGCCCTGTCGCGCTGGAAGGGCTGACCACCTATAAATGGGTCGTCCGCGGCACCGGGCAGATACGGCCCTGATCAAGACAGGCCTTCTTGGCGGGTCCTTCAACCCGGCCCATGCCGCGCACCGCCAGATCAGCCTTTTGGCGGCAAAGGCGCTTGGCCTGGATGAAGTCTGGTGGCTAGTTTCCCTCGGAAATCCGCTGAAACCCAGGACGGGGATGGCCCCCTTGGCCGTCCGCTTACGCTCTGCCCAAAAATGCGCGCGCCGCAGCATCATCCGCGCGACCGCCATCGAACAACAGCTTGGCACACGCTACACCGTGGATACGCTGCGCGCCTTGCGCCGTCGGCACCCGGAACGGAGCTTTGTGTGGCTGATGGGCGCGGATAATCTTGCCCAGTTTAGTGACTGGAAAGACTGGCGCACGATTGCGCGTACGATGCCGATTGCAGTCATCGCCCGGCCGGGATATGATGCACCTGCCCAGGCGAGCCGCGCCATGGGATGGCTTCGTGGGTTCGTCCGCCCCCGGTCAGCCGCTTTTAAGGGGACGATGTGGAGACCGCCGGCGCTCGTGCTCTTGCGCTTTCGCCCCGATAAAACCTCCGCCACAGCGCTTCGCCGGGCTGACCCGGACTGGTCGAGCGCCTTGCCCCACACCCCTGTGCGCGATGCCGTGACGCATCGCCTTGTTGATTGAGGATTATTTTGCCCGCTGCCCCCAAACGCAAAGCTGCCGCAGAGGCGGATTCGGTTGAGACCCTTCACAAGGTCATTCTGCAATCATTGGAAGATGATCAGGCGGTGGAAACCGTCTCCATTCCGCTTGCCGGAAAATCCGCCATTGCCGACCATATGGTGATCGCCAGTGGCCGGTCGACCCGTCAGGTCGCATCGATGGCGCAAAAGCTTCAGACCAAGATTAAGCAGCAATGCGGCCGCGTCGCGCGGATCGAAGGCCTGCCCAATGCCGATTGGGTGCTGATCGATGCGGGCGATGTGATCGTCCATCTCTTCCGCCCGGAAGTGCGCAGCTTTTACAATCTCGAACGCATGTGGGCGTTTGGCGACGCACCGGGCGCTTGAAGCTTCACATCATTGCCAGAGGAAAGATCGGCCGCTGCCCAGAGTCCGATCTGATCACGCGCTATGCCAAGCGCCTGACCTGGCCCTTTCAGATCACCGAACTGCCCGACATAGGGGGCAAGGCCCCGCCCGTTTCGCCCGGCACGATCATTGTGGCGATGGATGAGACGGGCGATCAGATGTCCTCGCTCTCCTTTGCCCAACAGCTTGAAAAATGGCGCGACACGGGCACCCGCGAAGTGCGCATCCTAATCGGTGCAGCCGACGGCCTCACCCCTGAAGAGCGCGCCTCCGCCACCCACTTCATCGCCTTTGGCAAGGCCACCTGGCCCCATATGCTGGCGCGCGCGATGCTGGTCGAACAGCTTTACCGGGCGACGAGCATTATTGCAGGTCACCCCTATCACCGGGAAGGGTGAGCCTAGCCCTCCCCCGGCCCCTCCCGCTCGCGGGAGGGGAGAGACCAAGAACTATTCCCTCCCGCAGGCGGGGAGGACCAGAAACCGATTCCCCTCCCGCAGGCGGGAGGGGCTAGGGGAGGGTTTACTCTCCCTTCTCCCGCGCGACTTCGCGCCAGCCAATGTCGCGGCGGCAAAAGCCTGTTGGGAAATCAATTGCATCGACAGCGGCATAGGCACGGGTCTGTGCCTCAGTGACGCTGGCACCCGTTGCCGTCACATTGAGCACACGGCCGCCATTGGCGACCAATTGCCCCTCCTGCAGCGCCGTGCCGGCGTGAAAGATCATCGCATTCGGGCTGTCGGGCAGGTGGATCGCCCCGCCCTTTTCCGGCGTTCCTGGATAGCCTTTGGCGGCCATCACGACGGTCAACGCAGTATCGCTCGAAAATTCGGGCGTCTCGGCCTCTGCCAGCTGCCCATCGGCAATGGCGGCGAGCAGCGACACCAGATCACCTTCAAAGCGAGTCATCAGCACCTGACATTCCGGATCGCCAAAGCGGCAATTATACTCGATGAGCTTTGGCCCCGCGTCGGTCAGCATCAGCCCTGCGAAGAGGACGCCGGAATAGGGATTTCCCTCTTGCGCCATGGTGCGCACCGTCGGCGCGATAATCTCAGCCATCACGCGCGCTTCAAGCGCGGGAGTCAACACGCGGGCGGGGGAATAAGCGCCCATACCGCCGGTATTCGGCCCAACATCGCCATCGCCGACGCGCTTATGATCCTGCGCCGATCCAAAGGCGACAACATCGCGCCCATCGGTCAGGGCAAAAAAGCTCGCCTCTTCGCCCAGCATAAATTCTTCAAGCACAACTTCGGCACCCGCTGTGCCAAAGCCACCGCCGAACATATCCTCAATCGCGTCCCGCGCTTCAGCTTCGGTTTCGGCGATGATCACGCCCTTGCCCGCCGCCAGCCCATCCGCCTTGATGACGACAGGCAGGCCAAAGCGCGCCAAATCGGCAAGCGCGGCGGCCTTGTCCGCATGGCGCGCATAAGCGGCAGTGGGGATATGGGCACGGGTGCACAAATCCTTGGTGAAACCCTTGGATCCCTCCAACCGGGCGGCGCTGGCGCTAGGGCCAAAGACAGGAATGGCAAAGGCGCGCAGGCTATCGCCCAGCCCATCGACCAAAGGCGCTTCGGGGCCAATGACGACAAGGCCAATGCCCTTGACCCGGCAAAAGGCGATGACGGCTTCATGATCTGTTACATCGAGCGATATGCAGGCGGCGTGCGCTGCAATGCCGGGGTTGCCGGGCGCTGCATAGAGTGTATCGCAAAGAGGCGATTGCGCCAGCTTCCATGCCAGCGCATGTTCACGCCCGCCACTGCCGATCAGAAGGATGTTCATGCCCGCCCAAATGCCCTTTGAAGATGCGCCCGAAGGCAAGACAGGTCTGTTAGCCGGGGAACGCGCAGGCGACAATGCAGGGGCGCTGTCTGTCAGTGAAATTTCAGCCGCGCTCAAACGCCATGTGGAACAGGGCTTTTCCCATGTCCGCATTCGGGGCGAAATTTCGGGCTTTACGCGCGCGTCATCGGGCCATCTCTATTTCGCGCTGAAAGATGAAAAGGCCGCGATGGATGCCATCATGTGGAAAGGCAGCACGCTGCGGCTCGCCTTTGCGCCGCAGAACGGCATTGAGGTGATCACCACGGGCAAGCTCACCACCTTTCCCGGTCGATCCAAATATCAGATTGTCGTCGAGACACTGGAAATTGCCGGCGAAGGCGCGCTTTTGGCGCTGCTGGAAAAGCTCAAAGCAAAGCTCGCCGCCGAAGGGATGTTCGCCGCAGAGCGCAAGCGGCCTTTGCCCTTTTTGCCGAAAACCATCGGGGTTGTGACATCGCCCACGGGGGCCGTGATTCGGGATATTCTCCACCGGTTGGAGGATCGCTGCCCCACGCGCGTCATCGTCTGGCCCGTGCTGGTGCAAGGTCAGGGGTCTGCCGACCAAGTGGCCGCCGCCGTCACCGGATTTTCCAATATGCAAGGGCCGGACCGCCCCGATCTGGTCATCGTCGCCCGCGGGGGTGGATCGGTTGAGGATCTGTGGGGCTTTAACGAAGAAGTGGTCGTGCGTGCGGTGGCGAGCTGCTCCATCCCGATCATCTCCGCCGTTGGGCATGAAACAGACACCAGCCTGTGTGATTTTGCCGCCGATGTGCGCGCCCCCACCCCAAGTGCCGCTGCCGAAATCGCCGTGCCGGTGCGGGCCGAGTTACTGGCCCGATTGCAGACAATAAGCGGGCGCGCCCTGCGCTGTGTGCAGCGCTATCGGGAGCGGGCGGGCGAGCGGCTGGACGCGACCGTCCGCCACCTGCCCACGCCAGAGACGCTGCTAGGCCCGCAAAGCCAGCGGGTTGATGATCTGGGGGATCGGTTGCGGCGTGGCCTGTCTCACATAGTCTCTGAGGCACGGGGTGACCTTGCCCGCGCCACCGGGGCCTTGCGCCCGATCATGCTCACACAGCGCATGACAGCCGCGCACAACCGGCTTGATCAGCTGTGGCGGGTGGCGGCCTCCCTGAATCCCGATAAGATATTGGAACGGGGCTATGCGCGGATTGAGCGCCAGACAGGTGGCACGATAACACGCGCCGCCGATGCACAGGCCGCCGGGGCGTTGCGGCTGCGTTTTGCCGATGGGTCCGTCAATGTGCGGGTTGAGCAGGACGCCGGGCGAGCCTATGAAGAGGCCAAGCCCGAACAGAACGACCTGTTCTGAATGAAGGAAGAGCAATGCTGATGTCCCAAGGCCGCCCCGCACGATTAATGTATATGGCCAATGGCTTTCGCATTTTGGCGCATGGGGATCATGTGATCTGCGCAAAATCGGGGGCTGCCGTATCGCTGGAGGCCTTGCGCTATTGGAGTGTCACCAAGCAGGAACCCTATGCGACCGCCGAAATCGCGGCGCGTGCTGCCGTCGAGGGATGATCAATTTGATGCGGCAGGCGGCATTTGCGCTCTGCCTCTTCCTATCTCCCATGGCGCAGGCTGAGGATGCCGCGCCCTCTGCCCCTATTCAGTTGGATCGCGCCGCCGAGCAGGGCGGCTATGTGCTCGGCTGGGCCCCAAAGGGCACAGTGGACCTCCTGCTTGATGGGCGGGCCGTTCCGCTGGCGGCCGATGGCCGCTTTGCATTGG
>CAMAQU010000106.1 GCA_945860425.1 Sphingomonas paucimobilis | reverse complement strand
GGATGAGGATCTTGATGCGTGCCTTGTAGATGTTATCCCGACGGCCATAGCGGTTGTACACGCGCAGACAGGCTTCGGTGTAGCTGAGATAATCCTCAATCGGCACAAAGTCTTTGATCAGCGGCGCGACCATCGGCGTGCGGCCCATGCCCCCGCCGACATAGAAAGCAGCGCCCAGCTTGCCATCCCGCTCCACCAGCTGAATGCCAATATCGTGCAGCTTCATCGCTGCCCGGTCTTCGTCCGATGCGATCACCGCAATTTTGAACTTGCGCGGTAGATAGCTGAATTCCGGGTGGAAGGTGGACCATTGGCGCAGAAGCTCTGCCCATGGCCGGGGATCAGCGACTTCATCTGCTGCCGCACCCGCATATTGATCGGACGAGATATTGCGGATGCAATTGCCCGATGTCTGGATGGCGTGCATTTCAACTGTCGCCAGATCGGCGAGGATGGCGGGGGAATCTTCCAGCTTGATCCAGTTATACTGGATATTCTGGCGCGTGGTGAAATGGCCATAGTCGCGGTCATATTTGCGCGCGATGTGCGCGAGCATCCGCATCTGACGGCTGTCGAGCGTGCCATAGGGAATGGCAACGCGCAGCATATAGGCGTGCAATTGCAGGTAGAGGCCGTTCATCAGGCGCAGCGGCTTGAACTGATCTTCGGTCATGTCACCGGCCAAGCGGCGGCGCACCTGATCGCCAAATTCAGCGACGCGGGCATCCACAATCGCCTGATCATATTGGTCATATTTATACATTAGATCACCCAGCTTCCGGCGTTCGGATCGGCCGGTTTCAATGTTAGGTCGGGGCGCACGGTGGGGCCGAGCGCGCGAACGCGGTCTTTGATATGGGCCGGGCGCGGGCCTTCGGGCGTCGCCACAGCGTCGATCAAATAGGGGGCGTTGACGCGGCGTGCGCCTTCTTCTGCGGTCAAAATGGCTTCGCCATGTGCGCCGACATCGGCTGCATCCTCAACATGCAGGGACCAATCCTTGCCTGTCCACCATGTGACCGCGCCTGAGGCGAGATCATTTCCCGTCAACAATTTCATGCTTGTGCTTCTTCCACTTGTTTTGCGAGCGCCCGCAGCCGGTCTTCGGCATCCGAGCGCAGAACAACCTCTCCAACGATGATGATCGCCGGGCTTTGAACACTGTCACGGGCAATCATATCGCCCAAATCGGTCAGCAATGTCCGCAGGGCGCGGGCGCCTTTGCGCGTTCCGCGTTCCAGAACGGCCACGGGCATGTCGGGTGACACGCCATCTGCGATCAGCTTTTCGGCAATGTCATAGGCCGTGGCGACGCCCATATAGATGACAAGGGTCCGGCCCTTGCCGGCAAGGCCCGACCAATCCTGATCGCTCAGGCCCTTGCACTGGCCCGCCACAAAGCTGACCGCGCTGGACGCGTCGCGATGTGTGAGCGGCAGCATGGCTTGTGCAGCACAGCCAACAGCGGCCGATATGCCGGGGATGACCTCCACCGAAACGCCCGCCGCGCGGCATTCTTCGGCTTCTTCACCGCCCCGACCGAAGATGAAGGGATCGCCGCATTTCAGGCGGACGACGCGCTTTCCAGCGCGGGCTTCCTCAACAAGAAGCGCATTAATCCGGTCTTGCGGAACGCTATGGCGGCTGCGCTGCTTGGCGACGGAAATATAACGCGCATCGGGGTTGCCCAGCGCCAAAATCTCGGGATCAACCAAGCCGTCATGCACAATCACATTCGCTTGCGCCAAGGCGCGTGCGGCCTTCACGGTCAACAAATCTGGATCGCCCGGTCCGGCACCCACAAGAAGAACAAGGCCCATCGTCATCTATTCCTCCTGCTACTCCGCTCTGCAACGCGCAAAGCAGAGATTATTGTCCCCTGTTTAGGGAAACTTCAGGCGGCGGGCGTCAAACCCGTCATAATCCGTCCTTCAAGCGCGTCGCCTTCGACCGAAACGACCGGATACGCGCAATAATCCGCCGCATAAAAGGCGCTGGGCCGATGATTGCCAGACAGACCCAGCCCGCCAAAGGGCGCAGCAGACGGCGCGCCATTGGTCGGCCTGTTCCAGTTAAGGACGCCCGCGCGACACTGCGCCCAAAATTGGTCAAATTGGGCTTGTGTTCCGCCAATCAGCGCAGCGGCAAGGCCGAAACGCGTGGCATTGGCCTCTGCAATGGCGGCGTCAAAATCCGCCACGTGGACAATTTGCAGCACGGGGCCAAACAACTCTTCATCTGGCCGGTCTATCGCGTCGGCCATGTCGATGAGGGCAGGGGTGAGGAAGGGCAGGCCGGCCCGAATCTGGGTGAGCGGCCGGATGACCTGCCCGCCTTTGGCCTCAAGATCGGCAAAACTCTGCAACAGGCTATGCGCTGCTTCTAGGTCGATCACAGGCCCCATGAACGGGGCAGGATCGGCAAAGGGGTCATCAATGATGACCCGGTCGATCAAGCTGCAAATTGCGTCGATCAGCGGGCGTTCTGCACCCTCCCTTACGATCAAGCGGCTGGCGGCGGTGCAGCGTTGCCCTGCACTCAAATAAGCCGATTGAATGATTAGGGCGGCGGCCGCATCTACATCCTCTAAATCCCACGCGATGATGGGATTGTTGCCGCCCATTTCCAGCGCGAGCATCTTGCCGGGCTGATCGGCAAATTGGCGGTTCAGCGCAATGCCTGTGCGCGCCGATCCGGTAAACAAAATGCCCTCGATATGTGGATGGGCGACCAGAGCACTGCCCACCGCCACGCCGCCAATCGCAAGGCGCACCACATCCTTGGGGATGCCCGCTTCGTGCAGGCAGTCGACCAGCATCGCGCCGCATGCGGGCGTTTTTTCGGAGGGTTTGAAGACAATGGCGTTCCCAGCGATGAGCGCGGGGATGATATGGCCATTGGGCAGATGGGCGGGGAAATTATAGGGGCCAAGCACCGCCATAACGCCATGCGGCTTATGCCGAACCCGCGTGCGCGCTCCGGCTGCTGCGGCAATATCCCGGTCTGGCGTCCGTTCAGCATAGGCGTTGATCGAAATCGCGACTTTGTTGATGACGGCATCGACTTCGGTGCGCGTTTCCCAAATGGGTTTGCCCGTTTCCTGCGCAATCAGGGTCGCAAAGGCTTCGTGTCGGCTGCGCACAACCTCTGCAAAGCGTTCGACCAATGCGATCCGTTCGGTCAGCGGTCGCGCCGCCCATTGGGGCCAGGCGGCATGGGCTGCAGCTACGTCTGCCGTCACCGAGCTGATCGGTCCGCGCCAGAGTTCCACGCCCGTTGCCGGATTCATCGAGATAAGCTCTTGGGTCATAGGCTTGAGCCTATATCATCCCCGCAACGCATCTCCCATAGCGCGAATGGCCTCCACCTTTGCATAAAGGGCGGACCAGTCATCCCGTTCGGCAATGGGCGCCCAGATGGCTTCCACCTCCTCTATGTGCATCGAACAGGGCGCATGGCCTGCCCAATAGGGATGGGAACAATCCTGCCGCGGTGTGTAGCCTGCCAGAGCTTCTGCCAATTCAGTGAATGCCTCTGCACCATAGAGCCCCTGTGCATCTGGCCGCCGCAGCGCGCCGCCCACCCAATCAAAATAGAAACGGTCAATCTCGACACGCGTCTCATAAAGGGCTGTTTCCAGCGCGGTGACGACGCGAATATCCCGCTCCTCAGTCAAAGGCTCGACACCCAGCCGCCACAAGACGCGGGCGATGAGCGCCTGACGATAGGTCGGGGCAAAGCCATCAATGGCCGCGACCAGCGCCTCGCGATCCGCAATGTCCAGAACGCTATTGGCAAGCTGGACAACGTCCCAGTGAATGGCCTCTGCCTGCCGCCCAAAGGCGTAAAGACCCTGCTCATCAAAATAGGCGGCGGTGAAATTTGGATCGAATGTCGGCGTCCAGCGCCAAGGTCCGTAATCAAAGCTTTCGCCCGATACGTTGATGTTGTCGCTGTTCAACACGCCATGGACAAAGCCGGCCGACATATAGCTTGCGGCCAAATGGGCAGTTTTACGAACGACCTGCTGCACCAGCCGAACGGCGGCATCCTGGCCATCCTCTTCGCCATAATAATGGCGCAGTGCATAGGCGGTCAGGCGTCGTAACTCCTCCGTCAGGCCGAGCGTGGCCAGCCGCTGAAAGCTGCCAATGCGGATATGGCCATGCGACAGGCGCACCAGCACGGCAGAGCGCGTGGGGCTTGGCTCATCACCGCGATGCAGAGCCTCGCCTGTTTCGATGACGGAAAAGGTGCGGCTGGTTTCAACGCCCAGGGCTTCGAGCATTTCGGTTGCCAGAATTTCCCGCACCGCGCCTTTCAGGGTCAGGCGGCCATCGCCAAATCGACTATAGGGCGTCTGCCCTGATCCCTTAGTGCCCAAATCCATGAGCCGGCCCTGTGTGTCGCGCATTTGGGCGAACAGAAAGCCACGGCCATCGCCAATATCAGGATTGTAAGACCGAAACTGATGCCCGTGATAACGCAGCGCCAGCGGCTGTGGCAGACTTCCCGGTAAGGGCGTGAACCGCCCAAAATGGGCCACCCATTGGGCATCCTCTAGCGACTCTAGGCCAAGGTCAGCTGCTGCTTTGTCATTGCGGAACCGCAAGATCGTGTTTGGAAAATCGGCAGCATGAACTGGGTCGGCAAGGAACGTCGCCACCTCTTCAATGGCGCGGTCAGGTTTATAACGCGGAGCTTGCGGGATCTGAGACATATCGCGATATGGGGGCGATGGGTGCAAAAGCGCAATATACCGATGGCTATTGGTGGTCGAATGATGGTCTTCGGCTGCATTATCGCGACTATCCGGGCGATAAACGGCGCCCAGCCATCCTCTGTATCCCGGGCCTGACGCGCAATGTGCGTGATTTTGAGCATGTGGCCCAGCGGCTGTCGGGCGATTGGCGCGTCATCTGCGTTGATCTGCGTGGACGGGGCGAATCGGCTTATGCCAAAGATCCCATGACCTATGTCCCGCTGACCTATGTGCAGGATATTGAGCTGCTGCTCACCGAGTTAAAGATCAAAAAATTTGTGTCCATCGGTACTTCTCTGGGCGGTGTCATCACCATGTTGATGGCGGGGATAAAGCCCGGACGCATTGCGGGCGCTTTGCTCAACGATATTGGCCCGGTGCTCGACCCCAAGGGCCTGGAGCGGATTCGCAGTTCCGTTGGCCGCACGCAAACATGGCCAACATGGGTGCACGCGGCGCGCGATTTGGGAGAGATGCAGCAGATAATCTATCCCTCCTATGATTTGGAGGATTGGATTTCCTATGCAAAGCGGGTCTGTCGCCTCACGCGAAAGGGACGCATCGTCCTAGATTACGACATGCAAATCTCTGAGCCGATGAAGCTTGCGTCAGAGCCGTTTGATCTCTGGCCTGCTTATGAGGCTTTGGGCGATGCCCCGGTTTCGATTTTGCGGGGTGGCCTTTCTGACTTGCTGTCAGAGGGCGTGGCGCGGGACATGGCCCGTCGTCTGCCGGGTGCAAAGCTAACAACCGTGCCGGGCGTGGGTCATGCGCCCGCCCTGAATGAACCGGCGGCGACCCGCGCTTTGGGCGCGCTTTTAAAGGCCGTGGTTGCGGATCTTTAACGGCGGCCGGAACAATAAGGCTGCGCAAAAGGTTCAGTCGCGACTGAGAAGATAACCCGCCTGTGGATGAGCGAAAGAAAAACCGCGCATTTTGCCATGAACGGATTATACGAAGCCGTTCGAAAAGACGTGCAGGGGCAAAATGTTCAAGGGTTTGAAGCCGATAGTCTATCATGGCCGCGAAGTCTGGCCGCTTGTTGAAGGCGGAAAAGGCGTATCGGCAACCAACCATGCCAGCGCAGGAGCCTGGGCTGCCGCCGGGGGTATTGGCACTGTCTCCGCCGTCAACGCCGATGTCCTTGATTCTGAAGACAATATTGTCCCGCAAATCTATAATGGAAAGACGCGCCGGGAACGACATGATGAGCTGATCCGGTTTTCCATTGAGGGCGCGGTTGATCAGGTAAAGCGCGCGCATGACATGTCTGGTGGCCGTGGGGCCATAAACATCAATGTGCTGTGGGAAATGGGCGGCGCGCAGCAGGTTCTGCACGGCGTTTTGAGCCAGACCAAGGGCATGATCCACGGCGTGACCTGTGGGGCTGGCATGCCCTATAAATTGTCGGAAATTGCTGAACAATATGGCGTTTCT
>CAMAQU010000105.1 GCA_945860425.1 Sphingomonas paucimobilis | reverse complement strand
CCTGCCCGCGAAGGGCCGCCGCTTGTCTTGGCCGCGGGCAGGCTTGCGCCGCAGAAACGGCTCGACCTTTTGGTGGAAGCTTTTGCCCATATCTCCCCCGATGCTGCCCGCCTCGTCATCGCCGGGGAGGGCACGGAGCGCGCGAAGCTGGAAGCGATTGTGAAGGCGCATGGACTGGAGGATCGAGTCACCCTCTTGGGCTTTGTGGCGGATGTCACGGATTTGCTGCGCCGCGCCGATTTGATGGTTTTAACTTCAGTGTTTGAAGGCTTGCCCGCTGTGGTGTTGGAGGCAATGGCCGTCAATTGCCCTGTGGTGTCCACCAATTGTTTTCTAAGCGCCCGCGCGCTGCTCGAGACATCGCCCGGATGCGGCATCATTGAGGAAGAGACCCCCGCCGCCCTCGCCAGCCTGATCCTTGCGCGATTGGCTGAGCCGCGCCCAAACACCCTGCACGAGACCGCACAGCGCTGGTCGATAGACAAGGGCATAGACAGTCATGTCGCGGCCTTAGAGCGCGCCTTTTTGCGGCGGCAGGTGGGTTAAATCAGCCGCTACAGGTCAAAGGCCATTTGCGCGTCTTTGGCCTTTGCCCGCGTGCGCCGAGCAGTCGCGCCCCGGCGTGCCCTTGGCCCTGCGCGCGACCCGTGTTTTTGAAATACCGCAGAGGCTTCTGCCCGCGCATCAGCGCGTTTGCGGCGGGCAAAAATCTGCTCCTTGGCAAAAGCGGACGCAACTTTATGGTCGACTATGGGGGGCGGATAATCTGGTGCTGCCTCTGGCCCAAGCCGCCAGGGTTCATGAATCAACGGGCCGCGCAGATGGCCGAGTTCAGGCACCCATTGTCGAATAAAGTCGCCCGTCGGATCTTGATCATGGCCTTGCTTCACGGGGGAATAGACCCGCACCGTGTTAATGCCCGTCTCACCAGACTGCATCTGACATTGTGACCAGTGAATGCCGGGTTCGTAATCAACAAATTTGCGCGCCAGTGTCAGGCCCGCTTCCTGCCAAGGCAACCATAGATCATAGGTGGCAAAGGACATGAGCATGGCCCGCATACGAAAATTGATCCAGCCATGGGCCGTCAAATAGCGCATCGCTGCATCGATAAAGGGATAGCCCGTTCGCCCATCGGCCCAAGCTGCCATCATGTCTGGATTGGCGGGGCTGGGCCGCATGCCCTCATAAATGCGGGCAAAGGAGTGGCGTTCAATAGCGGGCTCACTCTCCAGCTTTTGGATGAAGTGGCAATGCCAATGCAGGCGCGCGATGAAAGAGCGCATGGACTGTGCCCAGCGCGTTCGGCCGCCGACCTCGCTAATGTGGAGATCTGCCATGCGGTTCTGCGCGGCTTGAAGCACCTCGCGCATCGAGAGCGCGCCATAAGCCAGATAGGGGGACAGGCGCGAACAGGCCTCCTCCACCGTGACGGGAGAGGACATTTCCCGAGTGTAATTTTGGCCGCGTTTGTTCAGGAAGCTTTCCAGAAGATCGAGCCCCGCGGCCCGACCCGGTTTCTGCATATGCCGGATGCCATCGTCGTCCAAGTCGAGGCCCGGCGTGGTGGGAAGAGAATTTGGGCGGGACGCCGCCCAATCCACCTTGGGCGGGGGCAAAGATGGGGCAGACATAAGCTGATCCCATTGCCCGTTTCTTCATGCGACCACAGCGTGAAGCGGCCATAATCTCGGCGCAGATCCTCAAAAATCTGAACGGCATCGCCGGTCTGGATCATGAGACTGCCCTGTTGTGCCGCAATGGCATTGCTCAGATCGTCAATGCAGCCGCGCCAGAACGCCCATTGGCGAAAGGACGTATCGGGCAAGCGCCAATAATCCGGTTCTATAATAACCAGCGGCAAAATCGGCCCATGGTGTGCTGCCTCTTGCAGGGCGGCATGATCGGCCAATCGCAGGTCGCGCTTGAACCAGAGAATCTGGAGCGTCATCGGGGCAGCAGCGTAGGGATTTTCTCCCGAAACGGGAAAAAGCCTTTGGTCGCATGTGGCCATGCGGCGGTGTCCCAATCGCGCCGGACACGATGGAACGTAACGCCTTGAGCAGAGCCAGCCTGTGCCAGTGCCGTCAACTGATCCGCTATTGGTCCGATGGGCGCATAGGCGGTCACGATTTGCGAGACGCCCAATTGATGGGCCAGCGTCAGCGTGTCGCCGGTCAGGATCGGCGCGCCGAAATGAGCGGCGGCCCGTTGCAGGCCATCCTCCAGCGCAGAGGACCGAAAGCCTGCCACCAGATCGATGATATCCGCATCTCGCGCTGGGAGGGCTGTGATGCCAATAATCTCCGCCTTTCCTAGCGGCAGCGTTTCGGCCTGCAAATCTTCTTGCGTTAACAAAAGGAGCGTCGGCCCGGCGGGTGAAGCGTCTGCATCTGGAAGGGCACTGGGTGGCGGTGCTGGCACAGGCTGCGGGCCGGGGCCATGCGCCAGAGGGCCCGGGTGAAACCGCCCTTTGGTGAAAGTCGCAATATTTTCCGGCGTTGCCAGATAGCTCTTCCCCAAGGTTTGGAGGCCCGCCACCCAGCGCCAAGACAGGGTGTTGGAAGCCGGATCGCCATCGAGCAAATGCCGCAGGAAAAAGGCGGCCCCCAATTGCCAAGGCAGGCCGAGCGTAAAGATCCAGATGCTGGCAAACCACATGCGCGCATGATTGTGGAGATAGCCCGTATCGACCAATTCGCGGGCCCAGCTGTCAAAGCAATCAATGCCCGTCCGGCCCTCGGTTGCAGTTCTCACGCTCGAGGCGTCGGCGTCCAACTGAGAAAGATCGGCGATCCAATCCCGCCAGATGCTGGGCCGCATTTCCAACCAGCCCTTCCAATAGGTGCGCCAGAAGACCTCCTGAACAAATTTTTCCGCATCGACAAAGCTGTGGCGGGCAAGCACGGCGCGGATCACCTCTTCCTCGGTGAGGAGCCGCAGGCGAATATAGGGGGAAAGGCAGGAGATATTGTGCCGATCTTCTGGGCCAAGATCATAGTTGCGCTCGGCGGCATAAGCGCGCCCTGCATAGGGGAGGAAGGCATTAAGCGCGGACAGGGCGGCGGCACGCGTTGCCGGGCGAGGAAAATGAGCAGTCATGAGACGCCTTGTGTCGATTTTCCGACACCATGCCTATTTGGCAATGTGTATAGGGGGTGCGTAATCACCTCGGATCAGCTAGAGAAACTGACCATTGAAAGGCTTTTCAGGCGCAGCCTGGTTGTCAAAAAGCCGCCAAACCCATCTGGAAGGACGCGTTTTGAGCGTAACGGCATCATTTTTGGCTCTGACTTTGGCTGGCAGCAGCGTCGCGGTAGAGCCTGTGCTGCAAGACGCCGCGTCTCCACCTGCCGACGCGCCGACCAATGTGATCTTGCCCTCGGCCCCGCCGTCCTTGCTTGCAGACGCGCCGCCTGAAGATATTGTGGTGACCGCCAAACGGCGCGCCATTGCCGCCGATCCGCTCGAAAATCTCAATGAAACCAGCTTTGAGGTCATCCAGTCTGTCGACAAAGCCATTGTTGGCCCGGTTTCCATTGCCTATCGAGAAAAGATTCCCGGGCCGTTCCGATCTGGTATTCGCAACTTTCTTTCCAATATTGGCGAGCCAATTGTCTTTGTGAACTTCCTGCTTCAGGTCAAACCGGGCAAGGCCGCAAAGACCGTGGGCCGGTTTGCGATTAACTCAACCATTGGCATTGCCGGGCTGGTTGATGTGGCGAAGAAAAAGCCGTTCCATTTGCCGCGCCGTATCAATGGCTTTGCCTATACGATGGGCTATTATGGCGTGAAATCCGGCCCCTATCTCTATCTCCCCTTTATCGGGCCGACGACGCTTCGGGATGTGACGGGGCGGATTATGGATTTGATGCTGCTACCCATTGGCGTGGGTAAACCGTTCAACAATCCTTATTATGCCTTCCCGGCAGGCGTTTTGAGTTCGCTCGACGATCGCGCCGAATTTGACGATGAGCTGCAACGGCTGCGGTCCCAATCAAATGATCCCTATGCCGCGTTGCGCGCTTATTATCTCAATCGCCGACAAGCAGAAATTGACGCGCTGCGGGGGAAGCCCTCTCCCCCGCCCGTTCCCGCACCCGTGACAAACTAGGTCAGCGGCGCCCGGTCAACATATGCCGGACATTGCCCTTTGTCTGAATGCTCAGCAGCAGAAGGTAGGGCAGCAAAAAGCCGGCCCCGCCAAAAAATGCGATGATCGCCAGCCCCAGCCCGGCGGGTGAAAACCCATTGCGCCAGGCCGTCCAAAGGGCGGAGATGGTCAGCAAAATCATGAAATCCAGGTTGAACTGGCCGGGCCAGCCGAACTTCGCCATGTCCGCGAAAAAGATGGGCAGTAAATTCAGCCCATGGTCGGAAATGACCAGCCCGGTATAGATCGCCAGAACCAGCCAAGCCGCAATCAAATATGCACGCAACGCCATTGATCGAACCCTTCTCCTTGCCGCGGCACGTCGCGGCTTTGCGGCGGAAGCTATTCCGAAAATATGCAAACGACAAGCGGCCTGTTTCCTGCACGACCGGCGTTGCACTTGGGCCGGCTTTGGGGCATGGCCCGCATCATGACTGATACACCTCCTGATCGTCTTTCGATCGATCCTTCGAGCCCGCATTTCAACGCGGACGCGCTGCGTCGCGGCGTTGGCATTAAGTTTCGCGGTATCCAGCGCCAAGATGTGGAAGAATATTCTATAGCGGAAGGCTGGGTGCGCGTGCAGGCGGGGAAGACTGTCGACCGCAAGGGCCGGCCGTTGCTCATCAAGCTGAATGGCCCGGTTGAAGCCTGGTTTGAGCATGCGGGCGAGGAGCCTGCGGCCGAGGCATGAGGCCGCCGCTCTCCTTTGGGGGGCAGGATTTTGAGGTTGCAGGCGGGCTTGCGCTCTTTTGGCCTGCCCGCCGGGCGCTGATCGTCGCCGATCTGCATTTGGAAAAAGCCAGCTGGTTTGCCGCGCGCGGGCAGATGCTGCCGCCACATGATAGCCTTGCGACGCTGGAAGATTTGGCGGCCCTTGTGACTGCAACCGATGCGCGCGAGCTTTGGTGTCTGGGCGATAACTTCCACGACCCGCATGGTCCATCACGGCTGCTGCCCGATGCGCTGGCATTGCTCGCCCGGCTAACGACCTCGGTAAGCTGGACGTGGATCACCGGAAACCATGACGCGCATCTGCCCGCCCGTATCGGCGGCCAGATCGCCGATATGGCAGAGGTTGATGGGCTTATTCTGCGGCATCAGGCGGATGCTGCTGAGACCCGACCAGAACTATCGGGCCATTTTCATCCCAAACATCGCAGCACGGCGCGCGGCCGCAGCGTGACGCGCCCCTGCTTTGTCGAGGGGCACTCAAAGCTCATCCTGCCCTCCTTTGGGGCGCTAACCGGCGGCATGGCGGCAACAGACCCAGCGATTGCCGAGCCTTTGGGCGGGATTGTGGCCATTCATGTGCCCGCAGGCGACAGGATGGCCCGCTTCGCTGCCTGAGCGGATGGATCAGCGCCAGCGCAGATTACCGCGAGTCAAATCCTTCACCGACCGCGCGCCCATGAGGCGCATTCCCCGATCCATTTCGGCCTGAAGCTTGCCCAACACCCGTTCGACCCCCGGTTGGCCGGCTGCCGCCAGCGCATAAAGGTAAAGCCGTCCACCCGAACAGGCCTTGGCCCCGACAGACAAGGCCTTCAACACATGACTGCCGCGGGTGATGCCGCCATCGCAAATGACGTCAATCTTGTCGCCAACCGCGTCCACAATCTCGGCCAATTGGTCAAAGGGCGCACGGCCGCCATCCAGCTGACGCCCGCCATGGTTGGAGACCATGATCGCCGTTGCGCCAATATCAACCGCGCGACGTGCATCCTTCACCGACATAATACCCTTAAGGCAGAATTCGCCGCCCCAATCCGCCCGCACCTTTTCGGCCGTTGACCAGTCCATCGACGTATCCAACATGGTGTTGAAATAATCCTGGATGGAAATGGCCTGTTGCGACCCTTCGGCCACATGGTCCTTCAAATTGGACAGCTCAAACTTCTCGCGCAGCAAATAGTTGAGCGTCCAACGCGGGTGCATCGCAAAATCGATCGCGGATGCGGGCGTGAGGCGCGGCGGGGACGTGAAGCCCGTTTGCATGCAGCGTTCCCGATTGCCGCTGACAATCGTATCGACGGTCAGTGCAATGGCATCAAATTTTGCCGCTTTGCACGCCTCGACCATCGCATGGTTCAGGCCCTTATCCTTGTGAATATAGAGCTGGAACAGCTTCGGGCTGCTGATGGTGCGCCCGATCTC
>CAMAQU010000104.1 GCA_945860425.1 Sphingomonas paucimobilis | reverse complement strand
CGTCTGTCGGCCAGCGGCTGGCATACCGCCGCCATGACCATGTCCATGCTCGTCGAAAATCTGAAAAATGCCAAGCAGGCAGGCCTTGGCTCTCCGGGGTTGGATGAGTTGCGCTGGCTCAAGCCCGTTTACCCGGGCGACACCTTGCGCGTCGAAACGGAGCTGACGGATGTCCGCCCGTCGCGCTCACGGCCGGAAATGGGCAGCATCCATTCCCTGGTCACAGTCTTTAATCAGGATGATGTGCCGGTGATGACCATGAAGTCCATCGGTCTTGTGGCAACCCGGCCCAAGGCATGACGTGATGAGGGCGGCCCGGTGCCGCCCTGCCCCTTAGTCCGATTTCTTGGCGACGCCCACCATTGCAGGGCGCAGCAGACGATCCTTAATCATATATCCCGGCTGCATTTCCTGAATGACAGTTCCGGATTCGGCGTCACTCGGGATTTCAACCATGGCCTGATGCTGGTTCGGGTCGAGTGGAAGCCCGATGGCGGCAATCCGCGTGATGCCATTGCGTTCAAAAACAGCCATGAGTTCACGCTGCGTGGCCTCAAGACCGGTGATCAGGGGCTTGTTGGCTTCATCACCCCGCATGGCTTCCGGAATAGCATCCAGCGCGCGGGAAAGATTGTCTGCAACCGAAAGAACATCACGCGCAAAAGAAGTAGCGGCATAAGCGCGCGCGTCTTGCGCATCCTTTTCCAGACGACGGCGGACGTTCTGCGTCTCTGCCTGCGCGTAAAGGACTTGCTGACGCGCCTCTTCCAGCTCCCCAAGCAAAGCACCCAGCGGGTCACTTCCCTCTGCTGCGGTCTGGGCCAGATCATCGGCCGACGTGTCGTTGTTCAACTCTTCGTTGCTCATCAGGTCATCAATCTCGTGAGGGTTTGTGCTGTGAAATCTACCATGGGGACGACGCGAGCGTAATTCAAGCGCGTGGGCCCTATAACACCGATCACACCCACCACACGACCGTCCCGTCCGTGATAGGGGGCCGCTATCACCGACGAACCAGAAAGTGCAAACAGCTTATTCTCAGCACCGATAAAAACTTTGGTTGAAGCGCCGTCGCGGGCATTTTCGAGCAAGCGGGCTATATCCTGCTTTCCTTCAATTTTATCGAGCAGATGCCGCACCCGATCCAGATCGGCGGCCGCGGCGTCATCAATCAGATGCGCTGTTCCGCGCACGATTAGCACCGGGCGCTGAGCGCTGTCTTGGCTGAGGATGGCAATCCCCTTTTCCACCAATTGCTGCGCTGCTTGATCCAGTGCTGCACGTTCCCGATCAATGTCCCGTGCCAGAGCAACTGCGGCTTCTGCCAGCGTCATCCCCGCCATTCGGCTGGACATGAAATTGCCCGCTTCCACTAAGGCGGTAACAGGCAGACCTGGGGGCAAATCAACAACGCGATTTTCAACCGATCCATCGTCCCCCACAAGAACGGCCAGCGCCTGAGATGGGCTGAGGGGAACAAAGGTAAACTGCCGAAGGCGCGGCTCCTTCTTGGGCACAAGAACAATTCCGGCGCATTGCGACAGGCCCGAAAGCGCAGCCGTTGCTGCGGCCAGCGCGTCTTCAATGGGTCCGCCTTTGGAAATCCGCCCCTCAATTACGGCGCGTTCATCGGCCGTTGGTTCTGCTGCCTGCATCATGCCATCGACAAAAAGGCGTAGGCCCAATTCGGTCGGCATGCGCCCCGCCGATGTATGCGGGGCCGCAAGCAAGCCAAGCTCTTCCAAATCCTGCATGACATTGCGGATCGACGCCGGGGACAGGTTCATCGCCCCCAATTTTGAGATGGTGCGCGATCCAATGGGTGCGCCAGACCCAAGATAGGATTCAACAACAACCCGAAACACATCGCGTGCACGGTCAGTCAGTTCGTGAACGGGCGTTGTCATGCCTTTGACTTAGGGGCCTTACCCCCCCTTCCGCAAGGGGCTGCTTCGCACCCGACGCGGCAAAGGGGCTGGCATCCCGCCCCACGGGCCGCTAGGGATTTTTCACATTCACAAAAAGGACCTTATCCATGCGCCCATCCGGCCGCGCTCCAGACCAAATGCGCGAAATCACGATTGAGCCAAATTTCACCAAACATGCCGAAGGCTCTGTCCTTGTCAGCTTTGGTCACACACGCGTTTTGGTAACCGCCAGCGTTGAAGAGCGTGTCCCGCCGTTTCTGCGCGGCAAGGGTGAAGGTTGGGTCACGGCGGAATATGGCATGCTGCCCCGCGCCACCCACACCCGCAGCAGCCGGGAAGCGGCAAAGGGCAAGCAATCTGGCCGCACGCAGGAAATTCAACGTCTCATTGGCCGCTCATTGCGCGCGGTCGTGAACATGAAGGCTTTGGGCGAACGCCAGATCACAATTGATTGCGACGTGATTCAGGCCGATGGCGGCACGCGCACAGCCTCTATCTCTGGCGCGTGGGTCGCGCTTCGACTGGCCGTGGATAAGCTGATGGCCCAAGGCTTGCTGACCACTGATCCCATTGAGCAACAGGTTGCCGCCATCAGCTGCGGCATTTTCAAGGGCACGCCCGTGCTGGATCTTGATTATGATGAAGATTCAAATGCGGGGGCTGATGCTAACTTCGTCCTTTTGTCGAACGGCAATATTGCCGAGGCACAGGCAACGGCAGAGGGTGAAACCTATGACGAAGAAGCCCTGCTCCGGCTGCTGCGTCTGGCGCGCATCGGCTGCACCAAGATCTTTGACGCTCAGCTTCAGGCGGTTGGCCGCTGATCATGGCGCGAAAGCTGTCCCCCGGCCGTCTGGTCATTGCCAGCCATAATCAGGGCAAGGTGCGCGAAATTCGCGATCTCCTTGCCCCTTATGGCATTGAGCCTGTGTCCGCGGGGGAGCTTGGCCTGCCAGAGCCGGAAGAAACCGGCGTGACCTTTGCCGAAAATGCGCTGATCAAGGCGCATGCCTCTGCGGTGTCCGGCCTTCCAGCTCTGTCAGATGATAGTGGGCTAGAGGTCCGGGCGCTGGGCGGCAGGCCGGGCGTCTACACCGCCGATTGGGCCGAACGTCAATGGTTTGAAGGCCCAGAAGGCCGCGACTGGTATATGGCCATGGGCAAGGTGGAAGGCCTGCTGGCCGAACAAGGGCCAGATGTGGATCGCACCGCCGCCTTTGTCTGCACATTGGCGCTGGTCTGGCCCGATGGCCATGAAGAGGTGTTTGAAGGCCGTGTGGAAGGGCATTTGGCATGGCCGCCGCGCGGCGCGCTTGGCTTTGGCTATGACCCCGTCTTCGTACCCCAAGGCGGCATGCAGAGCTTTGCTGAAATCGACCCTGCCGAAAAACACGCGATCAGCCACCGGGCCGATGCGTTCCGCAAGCTTGTTGCGGCTGTTTTCTGATTTTGGGATGACCACCCCTCTGGCCCTCTACATCCACTGGCCGTTCTGCGTCTCCAAATGCCCCTATTGTGACTTTAACAGCCATGTTCGTGAGGGCATCGACATCGCCCAGTGGCAGCGCGCACTCTGTGCTGACATGGCCTATGAGGCTGCCCTAACCGGCGGTCGGCCGCTGACCTCCATCTTCTTCGGCGGTGGCACGCCCTCTCTCATGCCCCCCGCGCTCGTAGATACGTTGTTAACTGAGGCAGAGCGGCATTGGGGCTTTGCGCCCGACATTGAAATCACGTTGGAGGCCAATCCCTCTTCGGTTGAGGCGGCCCGCTTTGCCGATCTTGCCGCCGCCGGGATCAACAGGGTCTCGCTTGGGCTGCAATCTCTTAAGGACGAAAGCCTGCGCCTGCTCGGCCGCGCGCATGATGTGGCAGAAGGGCAGGACGCACTTAAGATTGCCCAACGTCATTTTAATCGGGTGAGCTTTGACCTGATCTATGCCCTACCCGGCCAATCGCTTGAAGATTGGGACGAAGAATTGAGCCGTGCTTTGTCTTTAGGGACCGGGCATTTATCGCTCTACCAATTGACGATTGAGCCCGGCACACGCTTTGAAACTTTGGTCCGCACGGGGGAACTTCAACCAAAAGACCCGGATGAAGCCGCGGACTTCTATGACCTGACAGACGCCCTTACCCGTGCCGCAGGCTTACCGCGCTACGAGGTGTCTAATCATGCCCGGATCGGCGAAGAAAGCCGCCATAACCTCACTTATTGGCGCTATGGGGAATATGTGGGTGTCGGCCCCGGCGCGCATGGCCGCCGCGGCGAGTTGGCGACGATCCGCCATAAAAAACCGGAAAACTTCCTGAATGCCGTCACCCGCAACGGGCATGGTGCCCAATCGGAAGAGGCACTTTCACCTGCCGAGCGCGCGCGCGAAGCCTTGCTCATGGGGTTGAGGCTGGCCGAAGGTGTCGACTTGGCCGACATCGCCCAGCGGACAGGCATGGCCGAAAGCGCGTTGATTAACCCCGCAGCCACACGCCAACTCAGCCAGCACGAGCTGATCCGGCAAGAAGGAACTCACCTGACCGTCCTCCCGGAAGGGATGCTTCTGCTCGACCGGATATTGGCCGAACTGGTTGCTGCTTAATCTTCAAATCCCTTGGGCGCCGGGGAGATGACTGTCATACCATTGGGGCCAATCTGCTGCACCTCAAGCGCGCGTTCCGCCACGCCATAGGCGTTGAAGCGAAATGGCCCGTCAATCCCGGCAAATCCCCCCGCATCATCCAAGGCTGGTAATGGGAAAGCGGTGCCAAGTTTCCAATTGGTCGCGACTTTGGTGGCCAGCAGTACAGCATCATAGCCCAAGCTGGACAGGCGATAGGGCGTTCCGCCAAATCGGCCCCGGTATCGTGCCGCCATCTGGCCATAAACCCCGTCTGAGACGCTGGCGAACCAAGCCCCAGCCAGTGCGGGCGACGTCAGACCCGTCTCCGTATTCCACAATTCCGTGCCGAGAATGCGGGCAGACGTGCTTGGCCCACGGCGCAAATTGGGAATGGCCTGAACGGCGGTGCGGCTGGCATCTGCAATCAGAATTGCATCGGCCTTGCCCGCCTTGTTCAGCTTTGAAATCGCACTCATCATCGATCCGGCATTGCGGTCATAGGCCTGCACCGAAACCAACGTCCCACCTGCATCTTCAACCGCCCGGGTCAGCGCCGTTTGCGCCCGCTGGCCATATACCCCAACGGGCACGAGGCCCGCGAAACGGGCCATACCGCGGGATCGGGCATAGGTGACAACACGAGCAACAGACTGAGCGGGCGTGAAGCCCAGCAAATAGGTGCCATTTCCCGCAACAGAGACATCGTTGGAAAAGGCTATGAGCGGGACACGATATTTGCGGCCAACTTCAGCCGCTGCACGCACATCTTCGGCCAAAAGCGGCCCGAGGATCAGCTTATTGCCCTCAGATATGGCTTTTTCAGCCGCCGCCGCTGCGCCACCCGCCGTATCATAAACCGTCATGCGAATTTTTTCGCCACCGGTATCGAGTACGGCCATGTTTGCGGCGTTTGAAATCGACTCTCCAATGCCTGCATTGGCCCCGGTCAGCGGCACCAAAAGAGCAATGCGATGACGTGTTGTGTCACTGGGCAGGCCAACGGCGGGGCCTTCCTCCACGGGCGCAGCAACTGGCTTTGGCGGAGCCTTTGGGACGACCTGACAGCCAGCAGCAAGAAGAGCAGCACCGATGACACACCAGCGCATGAGCCGACGACGCCCCATGTCCTTTGCTTGCTCTCTACCCATATTCTCTGCCATGACACTCTCCTTATGGCCGAAGCTCTTGAACCCGGACTCTATATCGTTGCGACGCCCATCGGCAATCTTGGCGATTTAAGTCCACGCGCCGCGCAAATTCTGTCGGCTGTTGACCTGATAGCGGTCGAGGACAGCCGCGTCACCGCCAAGTTGCTCCACCATATTGGCATAAAGCAGCCTATGTTACCCTATCATGACCATAATGCGGATAAAGTTCGCCCCGGCCTTGTCGCTCGCATGGCCAGTGAGGCGATTGCCCTCGTTTCCGATGCTGGAACGCCGCTGATTTCAGACCCCGGCTATAAGCTGGTGCGTGATGCCCGGGAGGCCGGGCGGCATATCGCCACGATCCCGGGGCCGTCTGCGGTGATTGCGGCGCTGACATTATCCGGGCTGCCAACCGATCGCTTCCTGTTTGCGGGCTTCCTTCCCGCCAAAGCCAAAGCGCGGGCAAACATGATTGCTGAGCTTTCGGCCCTGCGGGCAACGCTTACCTTTTATGAATCTGGCCCCAGATTGGCGGCAACGCTGGCTACATTGGCACAAGGGCTGGGCAATAGAGACGCGGCCATCGCGCGGGAAATCACGAAAAGCTATGAGGAATGTGTG
>CAMAQU010000103.1 GCA_945860425.1 Sphingomonas paucimobilis | reverse complement strand
CAAAATCTGGATGTCTTATGGCCATTTGCTCAAGACCGTTGGGCAACAAGCGCATAGCGTGACGGCCTATCGCCGCGCGCTGGAAATTGCGCCCGCGCTGGGTGAAGTCTGGTGGAGCCTTGCCAACCTCAAAACCGTGTCGTTTGACGATGCCGATCTGGATGTGATGCGTGCTGGGTTAGAGCGCGAGGATATTTCGTCGGAAGACCGCTTCCACCTCCATTTCGCGCTCGGCAAAGCCTTTGAAGATCGCCAGCAGGCGGAACCCGCCTTCCACCATTATGCAGAAGGCAACCGGCTGCGCGCGGCCGAACTTGAGACGCATGAACGCAATGTCTCGCGCCATGTGGCGGCGGCAAAGGCACTGTTCACGCCAGAGTTTTTTGCCAGCCGGGCAGGCCAAGGCTGTCTCGCGGAGGATCCTGTCTTCATCCTGGGCCTGCCGCGCGCGGGGTCTACATTGCTGGAACAAATTCTCTCCACCCATTCCCAGGTGGAAGGGACAATGGAGCTGCCGGATATTCCGCATATTGCCGCTCAATTGGGCACGATTGATCAATGGCCTGAACGGCTGGCGGCGGCGTCGCCGGATGATCTGCTGCGCATGGGCGAGACATTTTTGGAACGCACGACGATCCAGCGCAAAACGGGCAAGCCTTTCTTCATTGATAAGCTGCCCAATAACTGGATCCATGTGGGCCTGATCCACCTGATCCTGCCCAATGCGCGGATCATCGATGCGCGCCGCCACCCGATGGCGTGTTGTTTTTCCAACTTTAAGCAGCATTTCGCCCGCGGGCAGGGCTTCACTTATGATCTAACGGATATTGGCCGTTATTATGCCGATTATGTCGATCTCATGGCGCATTTTGATCAAGTTTTGCCGGGCCGGGTCGTGCGTGTTTTCCATGAAAATATGGTTGAGGATAGCGCGGCCGAAATCCGCCATCTGCTCGACGCCCTTGGTTTTCCGTTTGAGGAAGCCTGTCTGCGCTTCTGGGAAAATGACCGCGCCGTGCGCACCGCAAGCTCAGAACAAGTGCGCCGCCCAATTTTTCGGGAGGGAACCGATCAATGGCGGATGTTTGACCCTTGGTTGGGCGAACTCAAGGCCGCGCTTGGCCCCGTGTTTACGGCATATCCGGCCGTTCCCGCAATATAATTGCAAAATCTGTTGCATTTCTGCACTAGGGGGCAGTGTTAATGCCGTGATTAACCTGCTTATCCGCAGGGTTTGATTGACCGGGACTCAACTCCCGCTCATTCTACGGTGAATTTTTTAATGGGGAGCATATATGTTGAACACCCAAACTCGGCGCGTCATGATTGCGGCGCTTCTTGGATCTTCCATGCTGGTTCCGGCCGTTGCCTTTGCGCAGGATGCGGCCGAAGACGCGAATGATGAAATCATCGTCACCGCACAAAAGCGGGAAGAAAGCCTCCAAAACGTTCCCATGTCGATCCAAGCCATTGGCACGGAAAAGCTGAACCAGCTTCAGGTTCAGGAATTTTCGGATTATGTGAAATATCTGCCTTCGGTGACAATCCAGACATCGGCCCCCGGCTTCGCGCAGGTTTTCTTCCGCGCAGTTGCCTCTGGCGAAAACGCCAATCACTCCACCTCGCAGCCGACCGTGGGCATGTATCTGGATGAACAGCCCATCACGACCATTCAGGGTGCGCTGGATATTCATGTGTACGACATGGCGCGCGTTGAGGCGCTCGCTGGTCCGCAGGGCACGCTCTATGGTGCAAGCTCTATGGCGGGCACGATTAAGCTCGTCACGAACAAGCCAGACACCAAGGGCTTTTATGGCGAAATGGGCGGTGAACTGAATACTGTCTCGCACGGACGTATGGGCGGAACCTATGAAGGTTTTGTCAACGCGCCGATCAGCGACACGATCGCGGTGCGCGCCGTTGGCTGGTATCGTCGTGATGGCGGCTATATCGACAACATCGCCGGAACCCGCACCTATCCGACCTCGGGTGTTGAGGCGGATAATGCGGCGCTGGTCAAAGAAGATTATAATGATGCCGAAACCTATGGCGGCCGCATCGCGTTGGGCATTGATCTCGACGACAGCTGGACAATCACCCCGAGCCTAATGGGGCAGGTGCAAAAAACCAATGGCTCCTATGCGCAAGAGCGCGGCCTGAAATATGAGATCATTCAGTATAATCCTGAAGGCTCCAACGATAAATGGTGGAATGCGGGCCTCACCATTCAGGGCAAGCTCGCAAATTGGGATGTGACTTATGCTGGTGGCTTCCTGAAGCGCCGTACCAAGGTTGAGTCCGACTATTCCGACTATTCCTATTTCTACGACGCCATCTCTGGCTATGGGGCCTATTTTTACGACAATGATGGCGATTATGTCAGCCCGAACCAATATATTCAGGGCACGGACCGGTATAAGAAATACTTCCAAGAATTTCGTATTTCATCGCCGTCGGACAAGCGCCTGCGGGTGATGGCGGGCCTGTTCTGGCAGCGTCAATCCCACAATATCGAACAAAATTACATCATCGATGATATTGCAGATTCGATCACCGTGACGGGCACGGATAGCAATATCTGGCTGACACAGCAGCAGCGGACCGACCGCGATCAGGCGGCCTTTGGTGAGGTGTATTTTGATGTGACGGACAAGCTGACCCTCACGGGCGGCATTCGCGCCTATAAGTATAAAAACTCGCTGGAAGGCTTTTTCGGGTTTTCGGGGGGCTATTCCAGCAAGACCGGGGAAGCTGCCTGTCTCAACACCGATGGCACGACGCGTCGGGCCAATCCAGCCGGCACACCCGTGCCGATCCTCGTCCCGGGCAGCCCCTGCACCAATGTGGACAAGACAACGTCTGACACAGATTTCATTCACAAGTTGAATGCGACCTATAAGATTAATGACGATGCGCTGGTCTATGCGACTTGGTCGAGCGGTTTCCGCCCCGGTGGCGTCAACCGTCGTGGCACCTTGCCGCCTTATCTGTCTGACCAGATCGACAATTATGAGCTTGGCTGGAAGACCAGCTTTGGCCGCGTCCGCTTCAACGGTGCGATCTATCAGTTGGACTGGAATGACATTCAGCTGTCCTTCCTGGGAGCCAATGGCCTGTCGGAAGTCCGCAATGCCGGCATCGCGCGCATCCGGGGTGCGGAAGCCGATATCAGCTATCGTCAGGGCGGCCTCTCTTTGTCGGCCGGCATCAGCTATAATCAGGCAGAGATCCGCAAGGACTTCTGCAAGATTGCCAATGCGACGTTCAACTGCGCCTTGGCCAGTGCGGATGGGGCGGCCAACAAGCTACTCGCACCGGCTGGGTCGCGCTTGCCGGTCACGCCCAAGGTGAAGGGCAATGCCGTTGCGCGCTATGAATTCCCGCTCGCCGCATGGGAGGGGCATGTTCAGATTGCGGGCAGCCATGTCAGTGGCCGCCGCAGCGATCTGCGCACCACCGAAAATGGCATTAAGGGCAACCTCAAAGCTTATAGCACCGTGGATCTGAGCTTTGGCATTAAGGATGCGATGTGGACGGGCGAACTCTTCGCCACCAATGTGCTGAATTCAGGCGGCATCATCAATACGGGTATTCAATGCATTGAAGCCGTGTGCGGTGATGCCGATGGCGTCACCAGCTCTGGCGGCGTCTTTTATGATACGGTCATTCGTCCGCGCGTGATTGGCCTAAAGGTCGCGCGCAAATTCTAAGCTTTAGGCGATCCCCCTCCCGCCAGCGGGAGGGGGCGCTTTCTGGCAGGAAGGGGCTGTCTCTTGGCGTCTGACCTGTCGTCTGCCCTTCCCCAATCTGGCGCAGGACAGCCTGCCGCCCCGCGCAAACTCGGCCTCTGGATGTCGATTGCGCTGGTGGCGGGCAGCATGATTGGCTCTGGCGTGTTCCTGCTGCCGGCAAGCCTTGCCCCCTTTGGCTGGAATGCGGTTGCGGGCTGGGCCATCACCATTGCAGGCGCGCTGTGTCTGGCCCATGTGCTCGCGCGCTTAACCGCGGCCGCAGACGGGCCAATTGGCCCGGCAGAGCTTGTCGAGCGCAGCTTTGGTCCCGTTGCGGGCTTTCTCATCGGCTTTAGCTTTTGGGTCTCGGTCTGGGCGGCGACGGCAACTATTTCTATTGGCGCTATCTCTTATGCGGCAAGTTTCTTGCCAATTCTGGGCGTCCATCCGGCCCTGTCAGCAACTGGGGTGATTTGGGCGGTGACGCTCATCAATCTTATCGGCACGCGCACCGCAGGCGGGTTTCAGCTGGTGACGACGATTCTAAAGCTGCTGCCGCTCATCATCGTGGCGGTGCTGATCTTCCTCGTTTTGGGAAAGCAAGGGACAGCGGCGATCACGCCCTATCCGGCACAGGGCTTATCCCTTGGTCTGGTCAATCAGGCCGCGGCCATCACCCTTTGGGCTATGGTTGGGTTTGAGGCGGCGTGTGCGGCCTCTGGGCGGATCGAAAATCCGGCGCGCAATGTGCCGCGCGCGACCTTTGTTGGGGCACTATTGTGCGGCGTCATTTATCTGATTGTCTGTTCGGGCATTGCGCTCATGCTCCCGGCAGATCAGGTCGCCACCTCTAACGCGCCATTTGAATTGTTCGTCGCAACCTTCTGGTCGCCCGGCCCGGCCGCCTTTGTTGCGCTGTTCGCAGCGATCAGCGCGGTGGGGGCCGTCAATGGCTGGGTGCTGGTGCAGGGCGAAGTGCCCTATGAAATGGCACAGCGGCAGATGATGCCCGCCTGGTTTGGCAAAACGGCCTCCAATGGCGTGCCCGCCCGCGCCGTGATGATCGGAAGCCTGCTCGCCACGCTGCTGGTGTTGACCAATAGCAGCCGGTCCATGGGCGGGCTGTTTACCTTCATGGCGCTGCTCACCACCTCGGTCACCTTGTGGCTCTATCTCGCCTGCGCGCTGGTGGCGCTGAAGCGGCGGATCGCCATGCCCTTTGCATTGGCGGGGCTGTTGTTCGGCCTCTGGTCGCTCTGGGGGGCGGGGCTAACGGTGAGCTTCTACGCCTTCCTTTTGATGATCGCAGGCCTTCCGCTTTACTGGTGGGCGCAGCGGGAGCGGAAATCTGCCCTCCCCTAGCCCCTCCCGCTTGCGGGAGGGGAATAGTCTGCCGTTTCTCCCCTCCCGCTTGCGGGAGGGGGCGGGGGAGGGCTTACCCCCTCAATGAAAATCCCGGGATTTGGGGATGATGCGCACCTGACGTGGATGGCCCATGCGCGGATAGGGTGGGCGGACCACCTCATCACCCCGCCCTAATTGGGGGGACAGGTTGCGCTGGTCCGACAGCCGGGCAATGGCATCATTGCGTTCGATGATGCGGTGCGCGAGCAGATGGACAATCCCTTCCGGGCTCCTCTGCACCTCTCCGTGCACCTGCATCAGCCGGGCCGACATGACGGCGCGCCGCTGCGCCTCAAAAGTGCGGGCCCAGAGGATGATATTGGCAACACCCGTTTCATCTTCCAGCGTGATGAAAATCGCCTTGCCATTGCCGGGCCGCTGCCGGACGAGAACCAGCCCCGCCACCGACACGCGCTTGCCCGCCGGGACCGATGCCAGATCCGCGCAAGACAGGATCTTCTCGGCCTGAAACACCGGGCGTAATAGGGCCATGGGGTGCGCCTTGAGCGAGAGGCGCAGCGTCTGATAATCGGCGACCACATGTTCCTGTAAGGCCATATTGGGCAGCGCCATGTCTGCCTCTTCCCCCAATTCCCGTGCGTCGGCGGCCGCGAACAGGGGCAGCGCATCGGCGGGCATCCGGCGCGCATCCCATAGGGCTTCGCGCCGGTCCCGCGAGAGGGATCGGCAGGCATCGGCATCGGCCAGCAGCCGCACCGCACGCGGCGGCAGCCCGGCCTTGCGCGTCAACTCCTCTAGGCTGGCATAGGGGCGATGGGCCACGATCGCCTCTGCCCAATCCGCGCGAAACCCGGTGATCTGACGCAGGCCGAGCCGCAGGGCCGTCTGTCCATCGGCCCTAACAAACACCTGATTATCCCACCCGCTTCTATTCACATCGACGGGGTCAACCTCCACGCCATGGTCGCGGGCATCCCGCACGATCTGCGCGGGCGCGTAAAAGCCCATGGGTTGGGAATTGAGCAGCGCGGCGGCAAAGATGGCGGGTTCATGATGCTTGATCCAGGCCGACACCCAGACCAGCCGGGCAAAGGCAATCGCATGGCTTTCAGGAAAGCCGTAAGATCCAAAGCCTTCAATCTGTTTGAAGCAGCGAGCGGCAAACGCCTCCTCATAGCCGCGCGTGACCATGCCCGTGACCAGCTTGTCGCGAAAGGCATTGATCGTGCCCAAATTGCGAAAGGTCGCCATCGCCCG